>JANWIU010000025.1 GCA_025449725.1 Pseudobdellovibrio sp. | reverse complement strand
GGCGGCGCAAGCCATGGCCTACGAAAGCGATTCGCACTTAAGAATTTCATACGTACTGGCGCGTGCAGCAGGCTTAAGTGATTCTATTGCCAAGTATTTATCGACCGGAAATCAATATGTAGATCAAACAGCATTAACGTCTGCCATGTTGCTGTCTTCTCAGCGTCAGCTTTATCATTTTCATGGCGACGCTGCGAAGGTGTTAACCGGCGGTCACGGCGGCACCGGGATTTTGAGCAGCGTTTTAAAAAGTAAATTAGCTTTAGCAGAGCGCAATCATGCATTAGGGTCTATTTTTATTTATCACGGACTTGTTAATGGTGACTTACAGTTGTTGTCTGCGGGAACTCACACGAAGATGGATACCTTCGGTCATGCGGGATTTTCAAATTTATTAGGCCACGCTCCGGATGGCCACAGCCCGGACCGTGCCTTCTTAGAACCAAAAAAGTACGAAGACATGATTCGTGAGCTGATGGCGACTTACGTAGCATTAAAAGAAGTATTACCAAAAGAAGCGGCCTATATTGATGAAGCCGGTGCACTTGAGTACTTAAACAAATACGCTGAAAGAACTCATTTGCAGCGAAAGCTGACGACAGCCGATATGTCTAACGCTGTGACTATTTCTACCGTGTTACTTGCGGATACAGAGTTGCAGTCTATTTACCGTGAAGACATTTACAAAAAATACGAATACAAAAAAATCGCCTTGCAGCGAATTTATGATTCTTTTAAAGCGCAAGGTAAAATTAATGCTGACGTGACCTTCAGTGATTTGTTTCCGGAAGAATTTATTCGTAATCCTTCAGCTGAAACAACAGATGTGATTATCCAGACGATCATGAAGAATGCGCACAGTGAGTTTTTGAAAACATTGGAAGGCAAAGACATATTTGACTTACCAAAACTGTTAGAAGGCCAAACTGAAGATTCTTACATGCGCCGTTACAATATGGAAGTAGAGCGTTACGAACAGCGCTTACGTGAGATCAAGCACATGGAAGTTGTCGAAAATACTCTTGAAGGCTTAGAGAAAAAAGCCATTCAAGAACGTATCGAACAAGAAAAAATTCGTTTATTTTCAGGCCTAGGTGAATCGGCCAACATCGAACTGATGAGCGAGGCGTTTATTCAGGCCCGCGCGAAAGAGCTGGCACAACTGAAGCTGGCAGAAGAGATGGCGAATCACTTAACTAAGGATTTTATTCCGCGTCGTAAGAATGAATACATCAAGCATCAGTTCGAAGGCGAATACGAAAACCGCGCTTTTGAAAATCATTACAAAGACGAGGCCTACAGGCGCTTCATTCATAAAAACTTCGGCGTAAACTGGGTAGGTGACGAAGGCACAGCTAAGCTGAAGCAAGTCTTTGCTGCCGTTAAAAACTTTAAGGATATGATTCTGGGTAAGCCGCTGGCGCAGCCACAGGTTGAACGCTGGAGAGTAGAGGCAGAAAAAGCCGCAGCAGACCTAATTAAAGATACGGAGCTTTCTCCGCGCGAAAACGCACAGGTTGTGGGCTTTACCGCTAAAAGTAAGCTGACATGGTTTGTGAAGCACGCAAAGTATGTCTTGCAGGCGGCCCCGGTATTCTATGGATTCCACTTCATGAAAAAACTTTCTGCGGAAGCTAAGAAATATGCGCACGATCACATGTCAGAAAACATGAGAGATGCAGTAAGAACCGGTAAGTACCGCTCAAACATAATCGGCACGGCTACTGCGGCACATGATAATGTTCAGAGAATTCGCGCAGGAACCAGATTACGTTGCAGTTATATTGCGCGGATACTTGGCGGGTAGAGTCTGCGGATCCAATGCTGTTCTTAAGTTGTTAAAACAGTTCTTTGTCTGCCTGAAGTAATGAGGGCGGACAGTACTGGTCTTTTGCGTCCACCTGACCGCGCGTACTTTCTAACAAATTTTTAAAGGATACATTTGGTTTTGTAACCACTTCGTCAGCGACACAAAGAATCGGCAGTGCTTTTTTGGGGTTGCCTCGTTCCAGGTGAGCCATCGCATAGGCCTGATAAATGACAACCGATGAATCTGCTGAGGGCGACATCTGTTTTAGTTTTTCAAGTGAGAGAAACTTCTTTCCAAATTCATCCAGTTCTGAAAAACGTTTCTGGTTATAGAGATTGGAAACAATTCCTGCAATAGGGGGAAGCTTTTGTGGATCAAGCTGGTTTGCTTTATAGAAAAACTCCATCGATTTGTCGAAGCTACCTTCCTTTTGATAAGCCACGGCCACGTTTTGAACAATTTTATAGGAATGAGGGGTGCCCTCGTAACTGAACTTGTAGAACGAGGCGGTGTCCTTCCAGTTGAGTGATTGCGTGTATCCCGTTACTGTTAGAATAATCAAATACAATGACGCCATTACTTTTAGAATCGCTTTTTTATTTTGTTTGTCAAATTGTTCGTAGCCCCAGGCAACCAGTGCCGCCATAGAAAATAACACAGGATACATGTAACGGTCTGCAGTGGTGCTGTGGCTTTGGTATCCAAAGCTGACCACACCTGAAACCGGCAAATAAAGAGTCACCGCAAACGCAAGGAAAAACCAAAAAAGAAATCCGTCATTTTTTGTGGCGTCCGGACGTTTGGTTTTAATAAAATAAAACAGCAAACCAAAAAAGATGATTGCTACTGAAACATTTAGGTACCAGTCTGCGTTTTCAATTATCCAACGCGGCGATCGGCCATAGTCGGAATACAAGTGAAGCGGAAGCAGAATCTTCTGCAAATAAAAACCGACTGCATCCAGCACAATAATGATTCTTTGCCCAAAGGTGACAACGGAATCCAGCTGAATTTCAGCGGCTTGATCTCTTTTGGAAATGAAGATTACCGGTAAAATTCCGGCGAAGGCGGCCACTAACGGGAGATTGCTTTTAATTATTGATTTTAATTTTGCGCCCAAGCCAGTGCTGCCGGTTCTAATGAAAATTATAAATGCTAATAGTACCGGTACTGCCACGGCCGATGGCTTTGAAAGTAAAGCGAGGAAAAAAAAGAAAACGGTCGCAACTTTTTTTTGCGGATAGAAGATAGAAAGCCCCACGCTGAGTAAAACAAAGAAAAACGCAAGCGTATCGCGAAACGAGGTGGCCCAAGCCACCGCTTCTACCTGCAACGGGTGAACGAGAAAAAATAAAGACCCAACAAGGGCTGCAGGTCTTGAAAAACTGAACTTAGAAAGTATTAAGTATATAAGCACGCCGTTGATAAGATGAAAAAAAACATTGAGTGAGTGAAACGCGGTGGAGCTGGCGCCTGCAAGTTGATAAGTCCATGTCCAAAGCGTATAAGGCACCGGAATATAGAGGTTAACATAAGAGTTCTTCCAGAAGTAAAGCCAGTCGCCGCTGAGAAGATGCTTGTTCTCGTAAATGTTGTAATTGTCGTCGTAAGGTAAAAGAGCAAAATTCAGATAATGGCCGTAAAGGATACTGCCTATAATAATAAGTACAAGGAAGGGCCAAACCTTACTTCGATGCACTACAGTTTTTCCAGAAAACTTTTTACGCCGTCTCGGTACTCATGAGGAAAGTCCCGCAGTCCTGTTAGGTGTCCTGCTTCCGGAAGTGCCAGCTTCGTCCAGTGAATATTTTTACAGGGTTCAAAAATCTTGTCGATACTGGAAGCTGAAATCAGTTTGTCTTTCCAGCCGCGAATACTCAAAATAGGAAATCCTTCCTGAAGTTTTTTTAAATCTTCAGGAATGTCTTTATGCATGTCTTTGCTCCAGCCCACCATAATAAGTGGCGTCGCCATTAACTTAAAGGGCAAGAAGCGAACTTTTAGCTGTTCTTGCACCAGCTTATAAGATGACATAACAAAAGCTGCGCCGGGCCCGCTGTCACAGATCAAAGCCATTACGTCGTCTTCTTTACGGCGAGCCAGTACTTCGATGGCACTGCCGGCGACGTTTGAAAATGCAAAGATGATTTTCTTTTTGTATTCAGGTAACTCATCCAGGTTTTCTTCGATTTGATCTGCGAGTGCATGCTTCATTCCGAATTTTTCTGAAATTTCAGAGTAAGGAACATAGTAGTGATCAACAAAGTCAGTTCTCAAATTAAACGCGTATGCGTCGTAACCCAATTCATTTGCCAGTTCAATATGACGGCGCAAGGCTTTTTTGTGACCTTTAAAAAAATGCACAAAGAAGATCAGAGTATCTGACTTCTTTGTTTTAGCTTTAAAAAGTTCGCCCTCATCCGGAAACATAAAGGCTAGTGCTTATGAGATTGGTTTTTAGTCGGCCAAAGCTCTGTCCAGTGGGGGGCCTGACCTGATGCTTGTGAATCTGACTGCGTAGCTTCTTCAAGTGACTGGCGGGTGACCATCACTTTTTCTAAAGCCGTTTCAGATAAAACTTTACCGCAGGATTCAACGACCGCTTCCCAGTCGATACAATGGAAGTGATAGATTTCAACAGGGCGTGCACATTTTGAATGTTTACGTACCGCACATGATTCATGGCGTACACCCACAATAGAACCTAAGTTATCTAACAAACCGGCTTCACCGTCATGAACGCTGACGATTGGTATACGGCGGCCCGATACTGTTAATAAGTCCGCTGAAGCCACATCGTTTGATTTATTTAAGTATAGATCTGCATTGATGCCCAGTTCATTGCGCAAATAGTGATAGTCATTTTCATGAGCGAGAATTCCACACAACAAATCCGGCGAAGTAACGGCAATGACGTTTGCGTAAATGCCACGGCCTAATAAATCTTCTGAAGCTTTGATGGCTTCTGTTACCATCGGGCCCATAGCAAAAATATTGACTACGTTGTCGCCCGGTTCGTAGCCCGCGTAATTGCGGTAATCAATCAGATGATAAGCGCCCTTTAAAACTTCTTCGCGCATTTTTGCAAGAATGTCGGTTTCAGAAATAGCTGCGACTTCTTCTTCGTTGACTGCATTTTGCATCGGATATTCGCTACGGCACAAGATCGCATTTGGATCTGATTTATAACGACTTTGTTTTGTTAGGTACTTCATCAAATCTTTTTGTTCAACTCCGCGGGTAACAAGACGTAACAGAGTTCCTGTGCGGCCGGCGTTGTCGTTCATGATGTGACGTTTGAATGTGTCACATAAAATCCAATCGAGTTCGATACAGAAGAAGGGCTCCCATGTAATTTGGTTCGGAATTTGGAAGTCGGACTTCCAGCCGTGTTGTGCACCTTCAGGAGAAAGCGTCACGCCCGACGGCGTACCGACGCAAATGAAGCTGCTCTTCCAATATAAGTTATAAAAATACTGATCCAATGCGCGCTTAATGAAGAAGTCATAAACGGTCATTAGCGGTAGTACAGGAATTCCCAGCAGGTCGCGCATTTTACCGAATGAACCCACGCACGACATCACGTTGCCTTCTGCGATTTCGAATCGTAAAAAGCGGTCCGATACGTCTTCACCCGGAACTAAATCCGGTAATTTTGTATCTTTTACGCCTAGGTCGGTTTCAACGTCATGAACAACAGGAGCGCCGAAGATTTTACCATCCATTGCCGGATTCAAATTAGTAGATGTGCCCACATCGGGCGCCATTGTCATAAATAATTCGCCGGTTGTGCGCCACAATTTTTCTGTGTCTGTTAATTTGGCTTTATCAGCATTCGCAATTCGCGTTAACTTTGCAGTTAACTGACCCAGCATCCATTGAGTGTGCGGGTAGCTGGCCATTTTTGTGTTGATATCCAATTTTTCAGGAATCGGGCCGATTTTTTGAATTTCTTCTGAGAAGAATTTTTCATTTTTTTCTTTTAAAGCGTGTTGAGCTTTGATTTCGTTCCATAATTTTTCACCGCGAGCTTTTAAGAACTTTCCTTCAGCGGTTCCGGCTTCGAAAGATGCAAATAGCGCGCTGCCTTTGATGCCTTGCTTTTGGCGAAGCTCTTCAACTTCATCTTCTTGAGCTAACGAAGAGTGATTGCCCGGAGCTGCGGCCATTTTTAAGCCCCAGCCTTTTAAGGTGTGAGCGATAATGATAGTCGGGCGGCGGGTCGATTGTTTTGATTGTAGCATGGCTTCAGCCAGCAGAATGATGTCGTGACCGCCGAAGTCTCTGAACGCTTCGTAAAGTTCCTGGTCAGAAACGTTATCAATGAACTTTTTCATATTCGCATGTTCTTTAACGATTCCTTTTTTAAGGAGCTTCATATCCTGAACAAGCAATAAGGCCTGAAGTTCGTAATCTGTTAATTCGTTTTCTAAAAAGTTTTTGAAAACTTCGCCACCGGGTTTTTTGAAGAGGGCCTGGCGTTTAGCACCATGACGGACCTGAATAACTTCCCAGCCGTTAGCGGCCATTGTTTTTTCAATTCGGTCAGCGTCGGTGCTCTTCATTTGTTTTTCGTTTACGATACGGTGGCCATCAAGTGACTGGCGGTTGTAATCCACGATCCAGGTTAGGTTTCCGATTTCGCGATCTGCAAAATCCGGAACCGCTTCGTACATAGAGCCTTCACGGAATTCAGAGTCTCCCGACAAAGCCCAGAAATGCGCTTCCGGAATATTGTAGTTGTGCTCTTTTGCAAACCGGTAAGCCAATGCCAGATAACCCGCTTGAACAGGTGGAATACCCACCGTGCCTGAAGGGAAGAAGTTATGATGATCGGGATCGTAGGCGGAATGGTATGACTGAAAAACAGGTTCGCCGTTTTTAGAATATTTGCGAAGGTTCATCATCGCCGTGTCTTTTTGTTCTTGAGATAATTTAGACAGGTCACCATTCAACAATAAATCCAATAAGTAATTGTAAGCGTGATCAGTCGGGGAGGCGTGCGGTTTATTCGCGATATGATCAAAGCCTGATTTCACCATTAAGTGTAATGCGCCCATGATATGAAGAGCACTGGCACTGCCGCCCTGGTGACCGCCGACTTTCGGGTCGCCTTTTTCTTTGTCGGTTCTGTGATTCGCCTGATAAATCATTTGAGTCGCAAGGTAGTGAGCACGTCTTGCAATCGATTCTACCGTTTCGCGGGAGATATCTTTGAGAGAATCTTTAGACGTTGTGGTACTGGCCGCAGTGGTTTTTGCAGACACGTAGGGCTCCTTTTGTTTAGAGTCGAAACTCTATTCTTAAGTCATTCAATTTTCAACGATTTTTGAGGCGCTTTTAACTCTGTGCCGCTTAAGACTCTGCTTGGGCTCGCTTACGACTCGACAACGCAATCCCAGCGAATTTTTACGGTGCCATCGCTTTCCATCATGCCTTTTGGAGGGTTCGGGAACGGGGCAGCCTGCCTAAAAGCTTCTATTGCAGCATCGTCAAGGTCACGAACACCAGAGGCCGCAAGTACCTGGACTTTTACCAGGTTCCCTTTGCCGTTAAGAACAATCACGAGCTTTGTAATTTTGCTGTTTTCAG
>JANWIU010000024.1 GCA_025449725.1 Pseudobdellovibrio sp. | reverse complement strand
TGGAATAAGGGGAATGTCCCCAACTTTAGGATATACGTTTGGTGAAGATGCAGGTGCAGGTGCAGGTGCAGGCGCAGGTGCAGGTGCAGGTGCAGGTGCAGGTGCAGGCGCAGGTGCAGGCGCAGGTGCAGGTGCAGGCGCAGGTGCTGGGCCGGGCTGACGTGGCACCGGCGTATTACACTTGTCGTGCTTACAAGCTAAGGTATAGATGCTCGCGTCTTCAGTAGAAAGGCCAATTGATTTAAAACCACCGTTACATCCGGACAAAATAAACAAAAGTAATATACCTACGTACTGTCTCATATTGTTCCCCACCGAAGATTATTAGATGCAATCTAAACGCCGGATGAAAATGAAAATAGTATTAATAGAAGCTGAAATTTTGTCGAACTCAAAAAAGTTGTACACCAAATCGACGTACCAACACTCCATTTTCACTGTTTCAAAACGAGAAAATCTAAGAATTTTCTGAAGCTTCGAGAAAATTAATCTTTGATGCCGGCCCATTTATCGACCGGCATAGTTTGCTTTCCAGGAAATAAAAAAAGGAGAGTTTTCACTCTCCTTTTTAATTCTAAAATATGTTTTTAAATCTAGCTATCTACAAACGTTTTCAGTTTATTCGAACGACTAGGGTGGCGTAATTTACGTAATGCCTTCGCCTCAATCTGACGGATACGCTCACGTGTTACGTTAAAATCCTGCCCCACTTCTTCCAAAGTGTGATCGGATTCTTCACCGATACCGAAACGCATACGAAGAACTTTTTCTTCACGCGGAGTCAGTGTCGATAACACACGGCGGGTTTGTTCTGCCAAATTCAAGTTAACAATTGCTTCTGCAGGATTGATAACTTTTTTGTCTTCAATGAAATCTCCCAAGTGAGAATCTTCTTCTTCACCAACTGGAGTTTCTAAGCTGATCGGCTCTTTTGCGATTTTTAAAACCTTACGGACTTTATCAACCGGCATATCCATTTTGTCTGCGATCTCTTCAGGAGTGGCTTCACGGCCCAGCTCTTGAACCAATAAACGCTGTGTACGCACAAGTTTATTAATGGTTTCGATCATATGAACAGGAATACGGATTGTACGGGCCTGATCGGCGATCGCACGCGTGATGGCCTGACGGATCCACCAAGTGGCGTAAGTTGAAAATTTGAAACCACGGCGGTATTCAAATTTATCAACGGCTTTCATTAAACCGATGTTACCTTCCTGAATAAGATCCAGGAACTGAAGACCACGGTTCGTGTATTTTTTTGCAATCGAAACCACGAGACGCAAGTTCGCTTCCACTAATTCAGATTTCGCTAAATCAGCTTCGCGCTCACCCTTCCAAATGGCTGTGTAAGTCTCTTGGATCCATTTGAAGTTCATGGCTGTATCTTGGTGCAAACGCACCAAGCGGCGTTCAGCCTCTTGTGCCTGAAGGGCATAAGTACGGAAACGTCCGAAAGACAAACCGGTATCGCGGGTCATCTTAGCCAGTTCTTTTTCGTTGGTTTCAACAAGCTTCATACGTTCAACTAAAGAGTTAACGTCTTTTGAGAATGTTTTTTCCATACCGTCTTTGATACGACGGCGTAAAGAACTCATACGATTTACTAAATTTTTAAATTTAATTACAACGCGATTGATTGTTTTACGGTTAAAGTTGATAGACTCAAAATTAGCCATCAATTCAACGTTCAATACTTTTAAATCATCCATCACTTTAGTTCGTGCGGCTGCATTTAAATTCTCATCGCGTAACTGTGTAAAGTGTTTTTCAGTGGCAGTCTGATACTTGGTAACGATCGCCATCAACTGATGAATTTTTTCGATGTATTCTTTTTCGTCGTACTGAGTGTCTTCATCTTCAAGACCACGGAAAATCGCTTTAACTTTAATACGGCCCTGATTAAGACGGTTACCTAAATTGATAATCTCAAATGTTCCCAAAGGAGATAACAACATAGAACGAACGATCTCACGCTCTCCGCGTTCGATACGTTTCGCGATCTCGACCTCACCATCACGAGTTAGTAAGGAAACAGATCCCATTTTACGCAAGTAAAGTCGAACAGGATCGCTGCCCTTTGCATCTTCACCGGCTTTAGGTTCGTCTTCATCTTCATCTTCTTCTTTATCCGGTTCAGAAAGAAATTCTTCTTTCTCTTCTGCACGAGCTGCTTCCGTGTGATCAGTAATGACCACACCGTTAGCTTCAAGTGATTGCATGAAGGCATCAAGAACCGCTACTTCGACTACGTCAGCCGGTAACCCCTCATTGATTTCTTCAATCGTGACTTTGCCTTTTTCTTTTGCGAGCTTGATTACCTTCTGAACTTCTTCTCTAGCTATGACTTCTTGCTCTGCAATGGAAAGAACTTTGGCTTCGTCTTTAGAATTTTTCTCTGCCATTCAACCCCACACGTTTTAAAAAAACTAATTCTTATCTGTCTTGTTCAAAGAGAGACGGCTTTTGTTCAGTTCGCCGATCTCCTGTAACTTTTCAGTATCGTTTTTATTTATCCCCTGGCCGATTCTTTTTGCCTGGTCTTTTAAAAACAACTGCTGAATGCGCTTCACGCAATCTGAAATCATTTTTTTCTCTTTCTCTTCATCTAAATCTGAAGAGTTAGAAAACATTAATTCAGGAGCGTCCACGTACTCGATTAACAGACTGGTTAATCTATCAAACTTAGAGTCGTCCTGTCTATAAACTTGCTCGGCTTTTTCGAACACAGTTTTAATACCTAAGTGACTGATTTGGCTTAAGATTTGCTGACTACATACTTGTTCAAAATTGGCACGACTCTTGAGTGAAAGTTGCAGTAATAAAATTTCCGCATGAGGAGCACCTGAGATCGAAATTAAAGGCTTGCGGGCCGGAATTTCAGAGTTTTTAAGAACAGCTTGAGTGCCTTCACCACTAGAGTATTCGCTCGCTACACGACTGCCTTCCGGCCTATTTAGAGGTGCGGTCAAAGCTGCACGCACCCAGTCTAAGCCGACATTCATACGGTATGAAAGCTCCTGGGCATATAAACTTTTTAGTCTCTTATCCGGAATAGCATCAAAAACGGGACGAACCTGATCCATTATCTTTACTTTTTGAGAGGCCTCGCCCCGGTAATCCCGCATCCACATCTGCAAAACCATATTAAATAATTCCGGGCTGGATTCGATTTTTTGTTTCAGGGCTTCCACTCCGAATTTATTGACGAATTCATCAGGATCTTTGGCATCAGCCAAGATCAAACCCTTTGGATACAAGCCCGCTGCCAATAACAACGGTAAACTACGTTCAGCCGCTTGCTGGCCGGCATTGTCGCTGTCAAAAAGACAAACCACATTATTCGTCATTCGTTTGATGAGTTTGGCATGCTCGGCGGTTAATGCCGTTCCCATACTCGCGGCCAAATTCTTAATACCGGCCTGGTAAAGAGAAACAAGGTCCATATAACCTTCAACAATAATGACCGAATCTTCAGAGCGAATCCACTTAGCGGTTTGGGCCAAACCGTACAAGGTTTTACTCTTATTAAAAACCAAAGTCTCAGGGCTGTTTAAATATTTCGGCTCGCCTTGATCGTGAATGCGGCCACCGAATGCCAAAACTTCACCTGACGCTGAAACAATCGGAAACATCAATCTGTCTCTGAAAATATCAAAAAAACCGTTTCCTTCTTTGCGAGCTTTTACTAACCGTGCCTCTTCAGCCAGGTTTAAAGAAATATTCTGACGGTGCAAATGATTGGCTAAGCCTTCCCATTCTACCGGTGCAAAACCGATTTGAAATTCTTCAATGGTTTCTGCCGTTAATTTTCTTCGTTGAATATATGATTTTATGGGATGATCCGTTGAAACCCGTTTGAGAGTTTCAGTAAAAAAATGCAAAGCCATCTTATTCAACTTCAGCATTTGTTTTTTCTTATCTTGAACTTCGTTGTACTGCTCGTTTTTTTGCGGATCCTGAATTTCCGGTAAAGAAATTCCCGCCTTGTCCGCCAGGTATTCAACCGCTTCCGGGAAGCTCATGCCATTGTAATC
Organism: Pseudobdellovibrio sp.; assembly: GCA_025449725.1. Taxonomy (GTDB): domain Bacteria; phylum Bdellovibrionota; class Bdellovibrionia; order Bdellovibrionales; family Bdellovibrionaceae; genus Pseudobdellovibrio. Next base: position 2,649 of record JANWIU010000024.1, on the reverse strand, counting down.
ACGCAAAAAGCTAAAGATGTTTCCGCTCTTTTTACAACCGAAGCAGTGATAGACCTGCTTGGATTCCGAAACGGAAAAACTCGCTGTCTTTTCAGCGTGGTCCGGAAATGGACAACGGCCCATAAAACCTGAGCCGCTATGTTTTAATTGTGTGTACTGAGAGATGATCGTAACTAGGTTGTTGGCTTCTTGCACTCGGTCCACGAATTCAGGGGGAAAACGCAAAAAAACCTCCGGTTTTTTTCTTCGGTATTCAGAATACTGTTAACTGCATTCAGAATTCAGTACAGAATTCCGAATACTGATATTCAACTTAAGTTAACGATGCAAGCTTCGCTTTAATAACTTCGCTCATTAATTTTCCGTCGGCAGCTCCGGCTGTTCTGGCCTGAGTTTCCTTCATAACTGCACCCATATCTTTGATGGATTTAGCACCCACGGCAGTTATGACTTCCGTTACGATTTTTTCAATTTGCTCTTTGCCCATTTGGGCGGGCAAGTAAGATTCCAATACTTTTAGCTCTGCAGTCTCGTTGTCGGCCAAATCAGTACGGCCGGCGGCCGAGAATTGCTCAATCGATTCTTTTCTCTGTTTAACAAGTTTTTTAACCACAGCCATAACGTCATCTGCCGTTATCGGAGTCGGTCTTGAATCGATTTCTTTATTTTTAATCTGAGCGTTTAAAAATCTGAGAGTATTTAATTTAACTGTGTCTTTAGACACCATGGCCGACTTGATGTCGGCCAATATTTTTTCGCGTAATTCCACGACGGTGAACTCCTTCAAAGTGAAGGGAATAATCTTTCGACTATTCTCCCCAGCTACGACGAACTTTTTTGTGCGCGCGTTTGCGTGCAGCGATAGATTTTTTCTTAGCGGTAACACTCGGTTTTTCGAAGTGTTCGCGTTTTTTAATTTCAGAAAGAATTCCTGCTTTTTCGCAAGACTTTTTGAATTTACGGAAAGCTCCTTCAAAAGATTCTCCGTCTTTTACTTTAACTAATGCCACTGTGGTCACCCGCCTCTCAATGTGGACTTTGCAAAGCCTGGTCAAATTTTAGTTTGTCCCTTGCTCGCAGAATGAAAATCAACTAAAGAGGTATAACAAAGGGCCCTACCAATGACACTCAAGAATGCGCCTATTGACGCGCGTAGCCAACGTAATTTGGACAAAGATAGAGAACCAGCTCTCATGGACGAAAAGTTCATGAGGAAGGCTATTCAGCTGGCTAAACAGGGCCAGACCCGCAACGAGGTGCCCATCGGTGCCCTAATTGTCGATAAAGACGGCAAAATCATCGCCCAAGCGACCAACCTCAGAGAAACCCACAATACCACTCTCGGTCACGCAGAATTGGTTGCCATTCACCGGGCCTGTAAAAAACTGAACTCCTGGAGACTGCTGGATTGTACTTTGTATGTGACGCTCGAGCCCTGCTTCATGTGTGCGGGTGCGCTGGTGCAGTCCCGAATATCAAGAGTGGTTTACGGCGCGATCGATCCAAAAGGTGGAGCGCTTCATAGTTTGGCGCAACTGGGTTCTGACAAAAGATTGAATCACCAGTTTGAAATCACAGCGGGTATTCTCGCAGAAGAGTGCGGTTTTATGCTTAAAAATTTCTTTAAACTAAAACGCCAAGACAAAAAATAAAACCGGCAGTATTTCCCGGTTTTAATATCAAATTCTTTTTAAAATTATTTTGCTAAACAGTTAATGAAGACAAATTTAGTGCTGCCCGGCTTGCGATACATAAAGGTAGAGCGCTTATCTTCCATGTGAGAAGCAACCAATGTTACAACAGTCATGTTGTCTGCTGAAGTTTCGCTTAATACAACTTGCATCGCTCTATCATTGTATTGTTCTCTAGGCATAGATATATCAAGAGACAAATTAATTCCTTCGTATTCACCGGCGGGCTTCCATCCTCCAACACCGGATAATTCTTCGCGCGAAAAACTAATCGGCATAGCCGGAGGTAGAGCCGGGTTGTGATCATTAATATCACCTCTATATAGTAAGCAATCAATTGAGGCCGGAATTTCAATCGCCGAGGCTGTTAAGGCACTTAAAAGCAAACCGAACAAAATAGATAATTTCATGAATCCTCCGATGCACTTCAAATTGCAAAGGGGCTGCCATCCTAAATAGATTTACAATTTAATTGGAATCAAAAATGACAATTATTGCTGTCAGGTTAATTCAGAAAAAAGACTGATCTCAAAATGAAACAGTCTTAGGAATTCAATAAATCCAAGCGGTAACCGAAGCCGGCCACCGATGTAATTTGCCCGTTAAAGCCTTCCAGCTTCTTTTTCAGGTAGTTAATTTGCGAGTCCACATTCCGTGGCGTCACATCACTGTGGCCCCAGATTTCCGTCATAAACACCTGACGAGAAACCACTTCAGATTTGTTCTCTATTAATAGCTTCAAAATCTCAAACTGCTTCGGCGTCAGTAGAACTTCACCTTCGCTGATATAACACTGGCGGGATTTAAGGTTCATTTTGGCATTACCGAACTCAACGAAGCTGACTTCGTCCTGAGTGAAGGGATTTAAGCGCTTCTTTACCCGCAACATGAGTTCACGCGGGTGAAAGGGCTTCGATAAAAAGTCATCGCCACCGGCCTCCAGCGTCTCTATTCTTTC
>JANWIU010000023.1 GCA_025449725.1 Pseudobdellovibrio sp. | reverse complement strand
CTGCGCGAATTGGGAGTTCGCGGCGGGATGGTTTGTCGATTAGGGTTACGATTTTTAAAGACGCCGGGTTAGATGCTAACAGGCGGCCTTTTAAGAAGCTGAGGGTGCGGGCTGTATCAATGACTTCTTCGATAATGATAACGTGTTTACCGGTAATATTCATCGCGATGTCTTTAGTAATTTTGATCGCGCCGCCTCTTTCAGTTGACTGCACATAGACGAAATCCACTTGTTGGAAGAGATTCACCTGACGCATTAAATCTGCAGCAAAGTGGATAGATCCGCGTAAAGGCACGATGAAAATAATTTCTTTGCCTTCGTAATCAGATTCAATTTGCGAAGCCACTTTTGAAACTAATTTAGCGATATCTTCTTTTGATAAAAATGATGTCATTTCGTCTTTAATTTGTGCCATAAATTCTTCCTATAGTGTCTGTTAAAAGTGTCGCTCAAAGCGACAACGAGGTTACACCGGCAGCTTGAGCCATTTTCAGATAGCGTAATGCTTCCTGATTGTTGGCATCATAGCGCAAAACATTCTCCCACTGATCAACTGCTTCTGCAATATGATGAGAGTTATACAAAATTAAACCAAGCTTCAGTCGGGGAGCGGTGAGTCTCGGGTCAGAGACCAACATATTTTTAAGTTCTTTTACAGCACGGTCATTTTGACCGGCGCGTATAAAACACTCCACTAAACGCATGACGTAATCCGCTTTTTTAGTACTTAAAGAGATCGCCTTTGAATACTGTTCTGCGCTTTCTTCAAAGCGGCGGTGCTGCAAATACATATCGGCAAGCTCAGCATGTTTAGAGGCGAAGCTTTCGTTAACGTCAGGAGAGCTGCTTTGTTTTTTAAAATCTAAGTGAGCACGGGCATCTTCGAAGATCTTACGGGCTTCATCATAACGGCCGATGTCGTTCAGAATGATAGAAAGGCCAACGGCCGCATCGGTATAACCCGGTTCGATTTCTAAAGCCTGTTTGAATGTTGTGATAGCTTTATTAAATTTTCCCTGGTCGTAAAAGATAGTCGCCAACATTTGCAGAACTTCCGGATTTTTTGAATTTAGCAATGAGGGCTGATTCAAAATCGGTTCTGCGGTTTTGTAATCACCTTCAATAAAGGCGGCGCGAGCTTCGTCAATTAGCTGCTGTGAAAAAGATTTCATTCAGAACTTCCTCCACGCTGCGGTTGTTGTTCCTGGTCCGCCTTCGGCAGAATTTCATTCTTCGAACGAACTTCCTGAGCCTCTGGTGAGTCAGCGAATTTAGATAAAAGAATTTCAGTATACTGTTTTGCTTTTTCTGTATTTTTCAGCTCGTGGGCTGATTCAACGGCGCCTTTTAGAATTCTTGGGTCGTAACCAAAGCCGTTAAATTTATTGAATGCACTCTCATATCGTAACAACGCCGAATCGAAAATCTTTTCTTTGAAATAAAAATCTGCAATGTACAGTTCTTTTTCAGTCAGCATCGAGTAGGCTTTTTTTCGGTATTCATCCGCTTCAGCTTTGTACGGCGAATCCGGAAATTTCTTAAGTAATTCATTGAAGCTGTAAATGGCGTCATTCGCTAACGTCAAATCACGATCGATTGTTTCAGGTAATTGTTGATAGAAACTGAGCCCGGTTCTGAAGACCACGTAATCTGACTTGGCATGCTTGGGGTGAAGCTCTCGAAAATTTTGATAAGAAATCTGCGCATCGCTATAGTCTTCAGATTTAAAATGAACATCGGCGATGGCCAGCTCTGCTTCCGTTGCTAAAGAACTGTAGGGAAATTTATTTTTTACATCGGTGTAACGTTGAATTGCGATTTGGTAGCGGTCCGCTTTTTCATAATCTTGAGCAATCTTGAAAGCTTCTTCGGCGGTAGATGGATCTTTTTCAACCGTGGAGCAGCCTTCAATCAACAAGAGAAGGATAAAAATAATAAATAATTTCGGTATCTTACTGGTCATTTAGTAGGGCCACCTAGACTGATAAAACTCTGAACTGGAAACGATGTCAAATTTTAACAGAGAAAAGCAGTTGAAAAGAATAAAACTTTCAAGATTATTGCCGAAAACTTAGGCTCAAAAGTTCAATCTGAGAGCGGTTTATCCATCCTGTGAAGGCTCCTGGATAACGTATCTGAAAAAATTGATCATTTGCTGCTAAAACTTCCACTTCAAGACCGGCCTGTACTTCTAAAATAACAGGTTTGTTTTCGCCTGGAACTGTTTGAACAGGAGCACTTGGGGCGATAACGACAGCATGCTGAATTTTCGATTCTTCAAAACTGATATAAGTGCCAATTGCTGAAATCAAAATCACGGCTATTAGCGAATACTCCACCCACCAAGCAGGTTTTTTAAATTTTCCGTTCAATTTATCTTTTTTGATTTGAACGAGATGTTTTAAAAACACCCAAACAGTTAAAAGCAGCAAAGCAAATGTTGCTATCATCCACACATCGGACGGAACAGCAGAAACTGTTTTTTTAATCTGATCTGAGCCGGAAATCTGATGCGGTATGCTGGGGATTTCCACCTTCTTCGCATAGTTTTGGTAAGCTTCTTGAACCTGATGGTTTGAAGGATCTAAGTTCAACGCCTTTTTTGACCAAACATAGGCTTTTAAAAAGTCACTTTTTGCAAAGGCCACTGCTGACATGTTGTGATAAATCACTGATGCCTGTTGTGAACTTAAACTGTTGAGACTTTGGTCAAGCAATTGCCCGTAAGAAGCCAGTGCTTCGTCCCACTTTTTCTCTTGCTGCAGAGCAAGGCCTGCACTGAAAACTTCATTAAAATTTTGCGACACGGTTTCTTGCGGCATAATGCCAAAGTCTACAAAAAACCCTAGTTCGTTGTCACGAGATACTGCACCGATGTAGACTTAATTCTCTACAGAAAGGTTTTCTCTATGTTGTCTGTTTTGAAAAATGCAATTACCAAAGTTAATTTGGCCGATGAACCACTTGCCGGTCATAAAATCGCGAATGATCCTGTAATTGAAGGTCTTGTAAATGATTTGGCGGACGAAGTAATGGTGATGAATGAAAGCATTGATGGCATTCGAAAGCCTCAAGCCGGTTTAATAGAACAAAATAAAAAAATAATTGATCACATTGGAGCTTTACGTGGACGGCCACTGTACCACAATTACATCGGTACGGGCGCAGGGCGTGGACCATTTGTTGAATTGGAAGACGGCAGTGTAAAACTGGATCTTATTAATGGAATCGGCATTCACTTGATGGGGCACAGTCATCCACGCGTAATGAAGGCCACTATTCGCGGAGCGCTTTGTGACATCATTATGCAAGGTAATCTTCAGCCGAATATGGAATACGTAAGACTTTCTGAAAAGCTGGTGCAAATCGCCGGAAGAAAAAGTCGTATCAAGCACGCCTGGTTTTCAACTTGTGGAACGATGGCCAACGAAAACGCTCTGAAAATGGCGCGCCAAAAAAATTCTCCTGCAAAAATGATCTTCGCAATGAAGAATGCATTTGCCGGCCGATCTACCATGATGGCAGAAGTCACGGATAATCCGGCCTACAAACAAGGTTTGCCTGAGTACAATGAAGTTCTGCGTATTCCTAACTACGAAAAAAAAGACCCGCAATCAGCTGAAAAAGCATTGCGTGCCATGAAAGAGCAATACGCAAAGTTTGAAAAGAATGTCGCGTGTTTTTCTTTTGAGCCAATGCTCGGTGAAGGCGGATTTGTTCCGACTCCGAGAGAATTTTATGTTCCAATGTTGGATTTTTGTCAGCAGCATAAAATCGCAGTGTGGGTGGACGAAGTACAAACTTTTGCACGCACAGGTGAATTCTTTGCTTTCGAAACTTTAGATTTAGGTCAGTATATTGATATCTGCACCATTGCAAAAACAGTTCAATTGGGCGCCACTCTTTACACTGAAGAGTATAATCCAAAACCGGGATTGATCGCAGGTACGTTCTCCGGTGGATCGACTTCGATGGCTGCCGGGCTTGAAATCCTTGAAATGCTGGAAGAGGGATTCCTCGGTCCGAACGGAAGAATAGTACAAATTCACAACCGTTTTGTTGCCGGACTCAATGCCATAAATGAAGGAACCTGCAAAGGTTTGGTTCGCGATGCAGGCGGTATGGGTTTGATGATTGCGTTCACTCCTTTCGATGGAACCAAAGATCAAGTTGAAGCTTTTATTAAAAAACTTTTCAATAACGGAATGGTGGCCTTCGCTTGCGGTAAAGACCCGGTACGAATTCGTTTCCTGGTGCCGGCGATTATTCAAGATCACGAAATTGATCTGGCTGTGCAAATCGTAGAGCAAACTATTTTACAAGGTCTTTAATTTGAATTTTATAGAAGTATGCAGGAAGCTGATTTCCATCGACACCAGTCCTGGAAGCAGCACCCTAGATTTGGTCCACTATCTGGCCTCACTTTCCCGTGAAATGGGACTGGAAGCGGAAGTCATTGAAGAAATTCATAACGGAGTTCTGCAGGCGAACATTATTGTTCGTGATCAGGCACTGCAGCCGGGCCAAGCCGAGTTTCTCCTGCAGACTCACTTAGATACCGTTGATCCCGATAATTTTTCTCTGTGGAAGAAAAATGATTTTAATCCATACGAGGCCGCAATTGAAGACGGAAAAATTTACGGTCTCGGCGCCGCTGACGTAAAGCTCGATTTTTTATGTAAGCTTAATGTTTTGAACAAATTTAAAGGCAAAATTACAGGCTCCATGCGGCCTGTTCTGATTGGCACTTTCGGTGAAGAAACCGGAATGCAAGGCGCTTTGAAACTAATTCGTAAAAACAGAATCAGCGCAAAATATGCCGTATTGGGCGAAACAACCAACATGCGAATTGCAAATGCCTCTAAAGGATATGCGGTTGTTGAAATTCGTTTGCCTTTTGGCGAAGCCGAAAAAAAATATAAAGAGTCCCGGCTTGAATCAGAATCGGTAACAACAGAAACAAAAGTATTTTCCGGTAAGTCAGCCCATTCTTCGACTCCGCATCTGGGAGACAATGCTGTTCAAAAACTTTTCGAGTTCTTACAAAAAATGCCTGAAAACATGGTGCTTATCGACATGGATGGCGGAACCCGTTTTAACATGGTTCCGAATCAAGCCATGATTGAACTGGAAGTTACTTCCCATGTGAATGATCTTATCATTTCGAAGTTAAATAAAATCTACAACGTGTTGCTGGAAGTGGAATCTGACATGAAGCTGTCACGTAACTCCCTTTTTGAACCCGATCATTCTACTTTAAGTATTGGCTTGGTTCGTTGTAATGACGAAATGGTGAGAATCGGGGGATCGACTCGTATTCTTCCGAATATTACTCAGGAACAATACGAAGGCTGGATGACGAAAATTCAAAAAGTTTGCGAAGAGGTTGGTGCACAATTTCAGGTTTTGGATTACAAAAAACCGTTTTATACAGACGAAAAGTCTTTGTTAATTAAGTCGGCCCAATCCATATTAGAGCGCATGGGCCTTGACTCGAAGTGTAGAACGCTCGCGTCAACAAACGAGGCGAGCCTTTTATCGCGATTGGGAGTGGAATGCATCTGCATCGGTGCCGGAATCCGCGAGGGAAATGTACATACCCCGCAAGAGCATGTTAAAATCGAAGACCTCGAAAAAGTGACTGCTTTCTATGAGCAATTGGTCGAAAGGTTTTGTTTATGAGCTTTATTACCCGTTCTGTTACCCACGATGATCTTCAGCAACTTACAGATCTGGCTAAGCAGTTCAATTTATTGAACCTGCCGGGTGATAAAAAAGTTTTAGCTGAAAAAATCGCGCGTTCTGAAGCTTCGTTTGCCGGCCAGCTTCCGAAAGACAAGTCAGAATACATTTTTGTTGTTGAAGACGTAGAAGAAAAAATGGTGGTTGGCAGTTCATTAATTATTGCTAAACACGGCAATGAAGAAGTTCCGCATTGTTACTTTAAAATTTTAAAACGCGACCATTTTTCTCAGGATCTGGGATTAGGGTTTATTCATCAGGTATTGCGTTTTCAACTGGATACAGATGGCCCTACAGAAATCGGCGGACTATTGGTAGACCGTTCTTACCGCCGCCGCCCTGAAAGACTTGGAAAGCAAATTTCACTCAGCCGCTTTGTATACATGGGCTTGAATCCTGAAAGATTCGAACACCGTGTATTGTGTGAACTGACGCCGCCATTAACAGAAGAAGGCCGCAGTGAGTTTTGGGAGGCATTAGGTCGCCGCTTTACCGGCCTTCCATATCAGGAAGCAGACATGCTTTCACAAACGAACAAAGAAATTATTGAATCACTGTTTCCGCAAGAAGATATTTATTTAAGTTTGTTAGATGCGAAGGCGCGCCTGGTATTAGGACGCGTCGGTGAAGCTACTAAGCCGGCTCAGCATTTATTAGAAAGCATCGGTTTCGAATATTTGGATGAGGTCGATCCTTTTGACGGCGGCCCCCACTACGGCGCCAGAACGGAAGAAATTCTTCCGATCAAGCAAGGCCAAAAAGTTATTCTCGGAGAATTTAAAGACGCCGCTTACAAAAACCACGGCCTTGTGGGATTCGGTACAAACGACATTCGCTGTATTTTGACCGCGTATGAGATTCGCGACGGCGTCGTTTCTATTCCGGCAAAAAGCCGGGATATTTTACAGCTTGATTTGAACCATGAAGTATTTGTTGCACCTTTCGAGTACGGGAGAAAAAGATAATGAGCGTGAGACCGATTACCTTTGCAGGTGATTTTATTAATGGAAAATTTGTGACCACCAGTAAATCTGACGGTCAGATTAAAGATGTCAGCCCTGCTGATTTGTCTGACCAGATTATGACGGTTACTTATCAGTTAGATCATGTTGATTTGGCCTGTAAGGCTGCAAAAGCGGCGTATTTGCCTTGGGCTAAACTCAGCTTAAATGAACGAAAAAATTATTTACTGCGTTTACGCGAACTTTTTGTCGCGCACGAATCTGAAATGGCTGAAGCTATCGCCCGCGATACCGGCAAAGCTTTATGGGACGCAACGACCGAAGCTAAAGCGCTGGTTGGTAAAATTGATGTTACGTTGAACGAGTCTTTAAAATTAGTTCAGGAAGAGCGCATTCAAAATGCGTTACCGCAAGTTGAAGGTGTGATCAGGCACCGTTCACGTGGAGTCATGGCAGTTGTCGGACCATTTAATTTTCCGGCGCATCTTCCCAACGGACATATTGTTCCGGCATTGATCGCAGGAAACACGATCGTTTATAAACCTTCTGAACAAACTCCAGCGGTTGCACAGTTGTACACTCAACTTATTGAAAAAGCCGGATTTCCTGATGGAGTTTTTAATTTAGTTTACGGGGAAGCTGAAACCGGCCGACGACTGATCGCACATGAATTAGTCGACGGTATTTTATTCACGGGTTCTTATGAGGTCGGTCTTAAAATTAAACAGGAAACGTTAACTCACTACTGGAAGATTCTCGCACTTGAAATGGGTGGTAAGAATGCAACTGTGGTTTGGGAAGATGCTGATATTGATAAAGCTGTATATGAAACTTTGATCGGTTGTTT
>JANWIU010000022.1 GCA_025449725.1 Pseudobdellovibrio sp. | reverse complement strand
CCGCCTGATTCTGCTGAACCCGCACCGACAGACCCTGAATCCGGTTGTGCTTCGTTTGCCAGCGGGTCAAGCTGACTGATCTGACTGTCAGCAGAAGATGTTTCCGGTGGTTTCACATCACCACCGCGCCCTTTAAAGAACAAGAAACCGGTAGTAATAACAATTGCAAAGACTAATATTTTTGTTTTCATTATCGATAGTCCATTCCACTGTCGTAAGGTTCACAGTAAGCATTCACAGGAGCCGACCATACACCATTGTTACAAGTAAACTGAGCCGACCCGCGAGTCATACCCATTGAATCCAAAGCCGTTGCAGTTTGGCCGTTGTCTCGCGCAGCAACGTTTCCGGTACAACTGCGTCCACTAACAACCCACGACTTCGTGGCTGCCGCACACGCGACAACTGTTACCGGAGGTTTTGCCACTGAACAAGAAGCCAGTGCCCCGCCATTCAAACCCTGGCAAGTCCATAAGTAATGAGTCGCAGAATCTGGCGTATCTGACAAAGTACCTGCATTACAAACGTTGTTCGAATTGCCGCAAGAGCCATTCACAGGATTTGTAGAGGCCGGAATGCGAAAATCCTTGCTGGGATCAATGACCAGGTTTTGCAAATTACTTTTAGAAATTCCGTGAACGTAAATTCTTTTACCTTCATGACCGGCCCACTGCGCCTGCGGAATCACGTATCTGAAGCGGTAATTATTTTCTGCAACACCGCACGCTGTACGAACGGCATTTTCAGAAGTTAAATTCGCCATAGAATTAGCGATCATGACACCGCCTGCACCGGCTGCGCCACCAACATATAAATGCGTATCAATGTTTAGGTCTTGCCCATAATCGCAGGCCCAGCCCGATACAATCACATCCGTACCTGACTTGGTTACGCTATCAAGTGCGCCGATGACTTTGTTAATAACTTTTCCCGAACAAGTGATGACATGTTCGCTAGAAAGGTTCGGATGCGCCACGCCTGTCCATGCGCCGTGAACGAGTCCGTTCGGGTAAGCGGCGATCATTTTAAAGTAAAGATCATTACCGTTAGAGTAGTACGAAACAACATCTGTAGCGCTTTCAACTGCCGCCACACTGGTTTTTGCAATTCCACCCACAACCGAGCAATTGGAACCAAGCCCGATCGTACGAATAACCGGCGTGCTTTGTGAACCCTGTTCAGAGCTGACATGAACACGAATATCTTTTAAAACGCCGGAATCAACATCCTTTTTTCTGAAGATTAAATCATAACTGTATTTTGTCGACGTAATTAAGCCCACCTTATTAATGAAGGCATTCGGAATAGTTGCAACGCCATTTAACTTACTGACATCTGCCAGCGAATAAATATGATTTCTGGCCATAACAAAAGGTATTTTATTAGTATCTAGCCCCGCTAGGAATAGCTGAACAGATCTGTAAGGCGGGTTACAAACTTTAAATCCTTTTAATGTTTCAGGTCGGGAAGGCAGCGCACAATTCGCATCAGCAATAAAAGCATCATTTGGCACAATGATACTATTGGCAACTCCTGTTAATGAACCATCAAGGTCACGAATCATGTTACCGCTTTCTACATCCAGCCAGCCTGTACCCACACTGGTTTCTTCTGTCATGTTATCAAGTGCACGGAAGTACGGTTCAGGAGAGAACCGCAGACTCTTTGATTGATTAACGAATTTTCTGGCGCCACCGATAGTCATGATCGGCGCCGGAGTTACATCACGGGTCGTAACATTACGTGTTCTGACGACCGGTACAGTTGTAAAATTAATGAAGTCCACGTTTTCCAACTCAAATGGTCCATCGTACATCACAATTCCGGCTTGCTTTTTAAAAAAATTATTTTGCAGATAAAGAAATTCATCATCAGCCGTGCTGAAGTTTTGCGTGCGTGAAATAACTGTCGAATTTTTAATAACCTGATTATAGGCCATGAAAAACGACCAGCCGTTTTCAGCCATGATCGATTTTTCAAACACAGTGGTCTTTCCGCGAAAGTACATTCCGGCATTTTTATTTTTGTACGCAACCATTCCGCGAATAACAGGAACAGCATCGCCCGAATGGTAATGGGACGATTCAATTCTTCGATCCATCGGATTATTTGGATTATTAATAAGAGGAACTACGTTTCCAATATAAGTTACAGGAGCACCATCCCAGTTGTGGCCCACCCAAGTCGAATGGGCTATGTTGTTTTCATAGGCTTTTGTATTTGTAGCGGCCGGAGGCTGCTCTAACAAAATGGCTCCATCGAACTGATTGGTTGCAGAGTTATATTCGCGCACACTGGCCTGATTAAAAGAATTCCAAAATCCTGTTCCTACTGAACCCGCCGCAATATTCCCGGTGATTGAATTTCGCGGATTCGAAATCCAGAAAACACTCACCGCCGGAAAGCGGTCAGGAACCACACCGCTCACAGAAGAGTCCGTGTTGTCTGAAGCCAGTAAAACTTTAGTTACAGAATTGCCCGGGTTTGTTCCTGCCGGTTTGATCACTCTGTATGGGGCTTTTGCTGCGATACCGATGTTGTTTGACATGGTATTTTCAACTTCGTTTCCGGTTTCAAAAAAGTAACCGTGCCCTTTGAATTCATAACAAGTGTTTCCGGTCACCAGCGTGTAATTGGTTTGATGTACTGTAATACATCTTTGAAAGCTGTGGTGAACGCTGGAGTTTTTAATATACTGCCCGGGAACATCGCCTGCTAAATGCCAGTGAAACGGGTAGCGGCCCATAAGACCTGCTTGGCCCATTCTAGAAAACTCAACGGCATCAACATAAGCCTGGCCGCCCCGCATGACCATAACATGACCGCCCAGTTCGGCCTCTTGAATCTGCGCATCTGACATGGGTGCATCTGGCGGCTCATAAGCTTTAATAACAATGTTCCTTGAAAGGTTCACGACCTCTGCACGCTCATCCAAAGTGTTTGGCAAACCTGCGCGCGTTTGAAACACCTCAGGGCCGGCGGCGCCCCAGTGAAAAAATTTAATTTTGTCACCGCTGTCTAAACGGCCGGTTGTGCCGATGTAGACGATTTTTGGATTTACCGAATCAATGCTGAGAATTTTAAAAGATTCCCGCTCGTCCCATTTGTAAGAAGTCGGTGCGATCGCAATTTCATCGCCCACTTCCCAAACTCCAGCCACACTGCGGTCCAGAGTAATACTAGTGGCGTCTTTTACTGCACTGACGCTAAGTCTGGCCATGGCCGCTTTACCCGTGCGACCGTTTAATGTGAGCTTTCCTCCTTGGTTGACAAGTAGGGCTCTAAAGCTGGAATTAGCTTTTGCTAATGCAAAACTTGCATCCGCCGGGGCCTTTAAAGAAATGATTAATTTTTTACTGTAGGGGGCGTCACGTCTTCCACACTGAAACACACCATTAACATAAATAGTTTTTGCCTTAATTTCTGCAGAAGGCGAGTTTTCGCAGTGAAGTTCTCCGGTGATAGTTAATTTTCCGGTATCGAGGTTTGCGTCAACAAAAGCAACCGCACCTGCCGGAACTTCCGTATCACCTGTTGCGGGGTTGTAAAATGAAGACAAAGGTTTTGCAATCGAGGCGTTGTAAGAAATTTCATGAGGTTGTAAGGCGTTCGTAAAAAAGAATAAAGCCACTGATCCTACGAAAAAAACTGAAGCTAATGCCAGATGTCTTTTACTTATAAATTTCATTCGTCCCCCGACACGTAACTATCGGTAAAATCTATAAATTTTTGGAGACTCTAAAATTGAGTTGATTAAATTAACAATTGAAGGTTACGGCCTGCTACTTAACTGTATTAAAGTGAAACAGTAAAGCGTACTCGTTCCCTACATCGTCCGTTAAAAGCAAAGTGGCCTTCCACTTCATTTTTTCAAGCTCGCAAATCGGAAGATTAACTTTCGCTTGAAAACGTCCTTCTGAGGTTTTTTCTGTTTGTGGCCGGATATATCCCATATTGAGATTCGTTCCTTCAAAGTCTATTGCGTGTGGAACATAATTTTTTGAATCTGTAAAAACATCGATCACCAAAGGCACCTGCGTTTTAATCGGGGAAGGGGAAATGCGTAACTGAAACTTATTGCCATCCACTGTGATTTCACAATTTTCTAAACCGGCGTCGCACTGACTGTTTTTTCCTAAAAGTTGCGGCGCCTTCACTTGCAAAAAACGTTTGTTAACCGGCCCAACGGTGTCGGCATTGTTAAATGCGGCAACTAAATCCTGCGGGGTGGAGTCATACTGCAATGCATGCGCCCATTCGCCTTTAGAATTGATAACGTAAATCAGGCTGCTATGTTCAACGTAAGGGGTGCCATCGATTTTAGTCACACTGAATGCGGCACCGAAGCTTTTTGTAATTTCGCGAAGCTCAGTCACAGACGCGGTACCGGCAAAAAAGTTTTCAGGGGTGCTTTTAAAATTTTTTGCAAGAGCAGCCGGAGTATCCCTTTCCGGATCGATCGAAATGAAAACCACGGCGGTGTTGCGGCGTTCATTTTCAGGAAGAAGACTTAACATTCTCTGTAAATTCAATCGGGTTAGCGGGCAAATGTGCGGACAATTTAAAAAACCGAAGTACAAAAACACTTTTTTTCCGCGCCATTTTTCAGAGTCGAATTCTCCGCGGTTTGTCTGGATTTTAACATTTCCGCCTGCTGGGGCGGCAGCCATGCTGATTAAGGGCTTCGGAGACGGTTGGTTCTGCCGTCTAAAAAAGTAAGTCGCGATACAAATTATAAGCGTAATTGTTAGTAAAATGAACGGGCCGTGTTTTGTCACAGTAACAGTAAAGCAGCGTTTCAAAAAAAGTAAAGCCTGCAACTCTGAAACCTCTCACGGCTATCTGCGTCACTGGCGGCAGCCAATGGGGCTGGACAAAAGCGGATTTGCTACTAAAATTGCTATAGAAAATCCGTCAAAAAGGAACCGTGTTGAGCGTAATTCAAAATTGCATTGAAATTCATAATCAGTTTGCTAAGTGCACGCCGCTATCGAACACTTTAGGCGACGGCTTTATGTACCAGACGAGTCCCATTTTTAAGCGCGTGCGTGATCTTCTGACCGCTCAAAATTATACTTTTAAAAACGAACTGTGCGAAGAAACCAATGAGTTTTTTTTAACTCAGTTATTTCAGCTGGATAAAATTTATTTTGAAAAAAAACTTTTTGCCAGACACAACTATCAAGCCTTAATGAAGATCGCACTGAAGTTTCCGGATAAAGATATCACGCTTCCTGAGATCACCACGCTTGAGTGTTATTCAGCCTTGTTGCATGAATCTGTTCATTGCCTTTGCCAGCAATATTTTGGCTGGGCCAGTCTTGATGTTAAAAATCAACCGGATCCTGAAAAATTTTTTCAGGAATTAATCACCGCAGAGTCCATGGCGATTTCGACGGAATTTTTAGCGTGCATACCTTATTCAAACACAGCAGAGAGATCGTTGGCCTATATGAACTCTCTTGGTTACATCAACGCTGAAGATGAGTTGAGCTTTAAACAGTTTCAAAAGCTTTTCGGTTTTGAAACTGCGGTTGACTGGTTGTTTCGCGGATACTTTGCTTCGAATTATTTTTATGAAGCCGTCGCTTTGCCTCCGGGTGTTGCAAAAACATTTAGAAACAAAGAACTGGCGCAAGATCCCCGGTATGCAGCTTTAACTGAGGCCGTAATGAACATTGGGTTTCGCGTTAACAAGCCGTTTAGGCAACATACCGCTCAGACATTTTTTAAACTTGTTGGCGTCGAAGGCGGTTTAAAAAATGCAATGACCTTCGATATATACAAAACCCTTCAGGACGGAAGCTATGTCATGAAGGCCGCAAAAGAAATTTTTAGTCAGTATCTAAAAACAGAAGAGGAATCCTATGCAAAAGGCAGCTAAGAAAGTTGTTCCACACGCTTTAGACGAAGACAGCCGCGGCTGGTGGGGCATGAGCCGGATTATGAGTTACGACAAATTTGTTTTCACAAAAGATATGTACAGAATTCCGGGAAGACAAAAACCTTTCATTGCGGAAACAACCGGGGCCGGCACGCAAATTTATTTTTTAGGCGGCCTAATTGATGACATGGCCTCTGAATTTCAATGGCTGGGTAAAAGCCGCGTTTCTTTAGTGGCAACATTATCTGAAACATCAGGCCCTGATGCCCGCGCAACAGGGATCGCTTCTGTTCTGGCTGGTGAGTCGTTCAGCGTATCGCCTCAGGCCGAGATCAAAAATATTGCCGGCGTAACTTCTGCTACGTTAGGCGAAGCGCTTGAATTGTGTTTAAAAAATTTAAAAGATATGCCTTCTTTGATTTGTCTTGGCTTTACACCTGAACCTGCACAGTGGGCCAAGTGTGAAGACGTTGTAAAAAAACTGGCAGCGAAGGGTGTACCGGTCGTTATTCCTGCCGGAACTGAAAAATTAAAAAACGCCATCAATGTGGCGCCGACTGATATCAATGATCAGGCCCCTGCCTCTACCTGGAAGAGCGCCGACATTTTTGCTCCGGGAATTGAAGTTTCATGTTCGGGTTTAGGAAATCAGTTTCAAGTTCTCAGCGGTGCTGACGTGGCCGCTGCATTTGTTGCCGGTATCGGAATTAATCACTTGGTGACTATTCGTGAAAGCAAACAAGATGAAACTTTATTAGAGTGTTTAATGAGAACCTGCCCGCGAACCTCTAAGAGTTTAGGGATTGCGATGTTGTGGAATCCGTATCAGGTTTTTGAACCGGCCTGGGATTTTTCTCAGGACGCGTTTTTGGGATCTTACAGCTGGAATCAAACGGTAGAAATTCCGTTACAGTGTTTGAACATCGATCGCAGTAAATTAACATTTGAAATCGTTCACTCCGATTTGCCTGGAACTATTAAAATAGAAAATGGTGTCGTAAAAGGCTTAGTAGCTGACCCTGAAGACGGCAGCACTCACTGTTACCACTTCGTTATCAAAGCCAAATTCGGCGAATACGAAAGTGGCAAGATGTTCTACATCACGTTTACCGATTCGCCTTTAAAAATTGATGTCGACAAATACCGTAATTTAAATGAATCGGCAAAAGGGGTTCACTATTCAGGTAATCCTAATCCGCCGACACGTTCACCCTACCATGCCACTTGTTCTTGCTTGGATGGCAGCACACGAATTTTGATGGCCGACGGAAGTGAACTGGAAATTTCTGAAGTCAAAGCGGGTGCTAAAATTAAAAATCGCCTTGGCGGGTTATCTGAAGTGACACACGTTTTAGAAGTCATCGCGGCCGAACGTGAATTGCATTCAGTCAATAACGGCGCGCTTTTATTAACGGCGGATCATCGCGTACATACCAGTTTAGGTACGGCCGCTATTCGCTATCAAAACGAAGTGCATATAGACGGGTCACCGGTGCTTCCGCTGGAAGTAGGATCAGTTCTTAAAACAACTGAAGGCCAATCTGTTCTTGTTGAATCGATCAAGCCCGCAACAGCTTCAGGCCACTCACTATTTAATTTAGTGACGGATAACGATGCTGGTTACATTGCTAACGGGCTTTGCTGTGAAACAGAAATTTTTACTTCTGTTCTGTTTAGCCGTTCTCCTCAGGTAAAAGGGGAAGTCTTTAAACAGGTCATGAAGGGCTAATTTGGAAAGCCAAAGTGTTTTGCTTTTTATAATTTTGTCAGGAGAGCTGGAAGGCCTCATGAAGCAAATTGATTTTTCAATTGCGGGTATGGATAAGACCTTCAAAAGCAAAATTCCTGATAAAGCCGAAGAGCTGGACAAGCAACTTTCACAAGAGTTTTGGACCGGTCACAAAACGAATATCAAAAAATGCCTTTATGAAGAAACGGCAGAGCACTTTACGGAACATCAGCTTCAGCAAGTAATAGATTTTTTTAAATCAGATGCAGGAAAGGCCTATTTAGGTTGGAAAGCGCTGATAGAAAACAGATCTTCAAAATACTTTCAGGCGAATGTAGAGATGCACCGTCAGGCCAATAACATTTATAATGCGCTTAAAGATCAAGTCGAAGGACAATAATGGAAACGTTTATTGCAGGAAAAAAAGAAATAATCCTAGATGAATTTCAACAACGGCCGATCCAACCGATGCCGGCAACGGCTTCGGGTTTTGAACTGGCTTACATCAGTAAGTGGCCTTACTTGCGGCTTGAAGGTGAATTCAATGTTCCACAAAAACTGATTAATTATTTTAACGCCAATCAGGACTTATTTTGTGTCGATAAAATTTCTCATAACTCCGGCTGGTCGTATGTGGCGGTTGTGGGTGATCTTGATTTTACTTTTTTAGATGCGGCGGCTTTATCTTTAAAAAGCCGGCACGTTGAAATCAAAACCCGCCCTGACGTTTTAGAAAAGTGGCCTGAGTTCAGCCAACTGATCGCGAACTTACCTTTCGACGTTGTGAGCGCAGCCGTTTTTGCATTGCAACCCGGTACCAGCATCGCTGTTCATACAGATAAATATATGTACGGAATCGATAAACTTTTAATTCCGCTGAACAAACCTAAAGACGCCTTTTTTGCTTTTTATCATCACGGAATGGTTCCGCTTCAAACCGGTAACATCTATGCAATTGATGCCAGCCATTTTCATTACGCCGTTAACCGAAGCAATGAGATCCGGTATCACTTGATCATTCGCGGCTGTTTTGAAAAAAAGCTCAGCACTTACTTTGAATGCCTTAAAAACGGTTTTGATAAATACGGTGCCCCGGTTTTTGAACCTATCCCTCATGGCGATGAGTGGATGCCGTCAAATTTAAAAAGAACTTTAGAAAATGCTGATGTTGGAACTGGCCCAGTTTTCAAAAGCATAAGCTAACAAAGACTCTTCATCTTTTCTAGAAATCCGAAAGCTAATCAGCTTCAGTGGCGGCATCTTGGCCTCCATAGGGGAGCGGTACTTTTGATTAAATCTTGTCATGCCGTCGATGCCCTTTTCATAAATGCCTTTATCAGCAGGCAGTTGATCAAACTTAAGGTGAATCTTTTCGAATCCTGTAAATTTTGATTCGCGTAAGCTGATATCAAAACCTCCTCTTATAAAAAACCTTTGCTTCAGGCAAGCCATCATTCGCCGGCTTTGAAAGTGTGTCACCATGTCGAAATCTTTATGAGGATTTTTTGGCGAAAAATGCTGAACCTCATGAAACTGTAAAAGCGGGTCCCCCAGTTTTAGCGAACTTAAAATCAGTTCCGGTGTGTAAAGAAAAAAATTAGATACACCTTCAGAGTGATTTTTTGCGAAGAAATGGTCATAGCAAAAAGAATTTTCAATAGGAAATTCCGTTTGAACGAAATTTTCAATTGTATTCTTAATGATGTAGAACCGGTCTAAAGAATGAAAATTACGATGAACTAAAGGCGGCAGTCTTAAAACCGGAGCGGATCCGGAAAAAATAACGAAATCATTTTTTAAATGCTTGCACGCTTCCAAGTGAACTGAAAACAAAGGGGAGTTACAATTGTATAACGAAGTGAAATCCAGATATTCACCCGTATCCAGAAACTCCAAAACATTGATATCTACGAAGTTGATTTTTAAATTGTTAGAATTACAAAAATCAACGGCGCTTTTAATGTCGTGAAGATTGGATTCGTTTTCATACCTGAATATAACCGCTTCAAACGGTACCTTGGCTTCCAAAAAAGAACGGGCGACAACTTCGCTATCCATCCCGCCGCTCATAGCGATCAAAATTCTTTTTTGGCCGGCTTGGGCCGATATCAATGATGCGGCGCGGACGCATTCGGAATGAAAGCTGCGGGTGTCACTGGCTTCTCTGGCTTCAGCGGCTTCGCCGGCCTCAACGTTAAAAAAGGTATTGGTTCGAATCGTCTCAAATTCAGGTCCGTATCCAAATTTTAAGTGATTTTGATAAGTACTTGAGACAAATGGCATCGGTCGAGCATAGCAAAACACAAGAGAGGTGTCTATTGACTCTCATAATGAGAGGGTCGAAAATTTTAAAGTGAAAACACTGCTACTTCTGGCTTCTTTTGCGTTTTTTGGTTGCGCGCATATTCCTAAGGATACAATCCAAACGTTTACGGATTCTGATTCAGTTTTGAAAGATCAAAGACTTAAGAACTATTCAATTAACATTCGGTGTTCGATTGTGGATCTAAACGGAAAGCGGCTTTGGAGGTTCCAAAGCTTGTTCTGCCGCTTTTTGGATGACGGAAGTTTTTATGCTTCCGGCGGAACGGAAGTGGCAAAGTACGATAGGAATTTGAATAAAGTTTGGGGCTTTAATTTAAATATGAATCACCATCAGCTGGTATTATCTCCCTATACCTCCAATTTGCTGACTTTGGATGCCTATGAATACAGGCAGGGTGGGCAAATCTACCGGGGAGATCATCTTCTGATCATCGACCCAAATGGCAAGCTCATTAAACGTTTGGACTTTAGTGACATTTTAGGTCAAGCAGAGAAGCTGGGATATGCGAAGAAGCCACCGATAGAGGCCGTATGGGTCAGTAAATTTACCAATCCTCCTGTATCGGTTTTAGAACACAGCCATGTGAACTCTTTTTATGAGATGTGGGATTCCGCCGCAGGCAAAGTAAGCGGTTACGTCGTTAACTGCTATCATCAGCAGAAGATTTATATTTTAGATTCCAAAGCAGAAAAGCTGTTAAATGTGATCGATATGGATGGCCGGAAAATTCACGACGTGCAGATGTACAATGACAAATTGTATTTTTACGTAAATTCAGACCTGAAGAGTGACAAAAGCTGGCTCAGTTACTTAGCCTCATACGATATCACAGCTAAAAAGCTGGAAGTGGTTTATCAATCCGGTGAAGAGGCTTACAGCGGCAATGCCTGCAGCTCTGTTCAGCCGGTTGCAGATGGACTATTTGCTGTTTTGCATAGTAACTGTGCTCCGACCTCTCAAACAACGCCTCAGTCAAAGCTAGAAATTATTGATGTTTACAAAAAAATCAGATACCGGCCAAAATTTGAAAAATTCTACCAAGCGACTAACGCGTATCTTTTTATGTCTGAAAGTTTTTTAAAAAATAACAACGGACTTTAACAAGCTTCAGCAAAAAATCTCAGGTACCCTTGCAAAAAAATGATGCTTTTGTGGCATGACTTCTGCAAAATATAAACATGATTAGGACGGGTTATTTTTTGACCTTTATAACTTTATTTTTTCTGACTGTGAATCCGGTTTTTGCCGTTGAACCTGTCGTTCAAAAGAAGGAAGCTGGCGTCAACAAAGCTCCTACCGGCGCATCTCCTGCCAGCGCAGCGCCAGTTATTCTTGCGCCTACCAACCCTGCGCCTGCTAACCCCGCGCCTTCGGAAAAACATTTAGCGCGGGCTCGTGAGTTTTTGGCTCTTTCTGATTTAGAAAACGAATTGATTACATCATTTTCAATGATAGATAACAGAATTGGCCAATTGAAAAAAAAAGCCGGTTGTGAAAAAAATACGGAATGCCGCAAGGCTTTGGATAATTTTGAAAAACAGCACGTGGCGACCAAAGAACAAAGCCAAAGTATGCTGAGGGAAAAATACGCGAACAGTCTTGCAAACGTGTTTACTGAAAAAGAGCTGGAATGGCTTATCACTGTTTATAATCTGCCGACTTATAAAAAATACAAAAATTATTTAGTCAATGATACTGCAAGACCAGGCGACAAATTCAGTCGAGCCTTAAATGAGAAGTTAGAAACCGAACTTGAAAAGTTTTTAGGCCCAGCGGGCAGCGCTAAAAGAAAAAAATAATTTTAAGTTTCAATTACAGTCAGCTTGATAATCTTTGGGGGATTATCCGGGCGGTCACCTGTGGTTTTTATGGTGTTAGCCATATTAATAATATTTTCTAAACCTTCTGTTACTTCTCCGAAGATGGTGTGGCTTTTGTCTAACCAAGGTATTGGTGAGAGGGTAATGAAAAACTGACTGCCATTGGTGTTTGGCGCAAAATTGGCCATGGATACCAAACCGGGTCTATCATGTTTGTTATTGCTAATATCAATCTCATCATCAAAAAAATATCCAGGGCCGCCGCTTCCATCTCCATAAGGGCAGCCGCTTTGAACCAAAAAATCCTTAATCACGCGGTGAAAAATAAGGCCGTCATAAAACGGCGATTTTGCTGGCTGACCGGTTTTATGATTTATATAAACTTTATTGCCCGAGGCTAAATCGACAAAATTTTTAACTGTCGCAGGTGCTCTTTCTTTGAAAAGGCGAATCTTAAAATTTCCGAAGGTCGTTTCAGCTAAGATGTACATATTTAAACTTTATTTGCAAAACCTCAAAAAGAAAATCTAATAATTAAAATATCACACCTTGAAACGAGATCAGCAGGCATGGCTTACCGTCATAGATTACGAAAATTATTCTGCCATTATATAGATCATAAGCGGATTCAATTTTTTGAGTCTCAACATCAATGAGGTGTAAAGGGAAGTCCCGGCTGCAGATGATCCTGGATTTGGATAACGTGAAGTAAACTTCTTCAGCGGTTAGCTTTCGCAATTCTGTGAAATTTAAATTAAGTTGCAGGGATTCAATCTTTTGTTTTTCCAATAGGTAATGGGCGCGGTCAATTAACCAGAACAAGTTTTTTCTGTTTGCCGAAAGGGCGTCGTCATCAATGATTTGCTCCCGGATGGCGTCTAATCTTTTGTCGTTATAAATGCGTTCTGCCATAAAACCAAAAAGGTTCTTAATCGGACTTAATCTGGCAAAATAAAAATCGTAACGAGAGAGATATTTGTAAAACCGCAGATAATAAGCAAGAATGTCGCCACCGGAGCGAGAGGCTCCGGGAAACAACATCTGATTATTCAAATTAATATCTGAGACTTTCGCTGAATCGTATAATTCTGAATAAAGTTCTTCGATGTCAGCCAGCCCCTTGGAGTTTATCTGCTCCAGCAAGAAGCTGATAGTATCAAAGAGGGTATCATGCAGATCTTGGTATATAAGTGCGCGAACTTTTCCTTTTTCAACCGCTATACATAAATTTTGCTGATGCGCCATAAAGTGCATAAAGCTTTCTGTAAGTGATGTGCATGTGTTGTCAGAAAGTTTTTCAGCCAGCGACTGAAACAGGAGTTCATTTTTATCTCCAGTCAGATTCAAGCTTTTAAGCAAATCAGAAGACGCCCAAAAATGACTTGATAATACCGTCGTTAAAGGAAGTAAAATGGTGTCAGATCCGAAGTTAGCCGTATCCAGATCGAAAGTTCTAATTAGATAAGTCAGTTCGTTTTGGGCCGTCAGGCGGGTACTAATTTTGTTATAAACGACACCCCCGGAAGCCTCTTGAAAGATGTAATGACTTTTTTTTGCCAGGCGGTTCATCTCGATACAATTAAGAATATTGCGTACCGATAAAAAGCGCATTGAAATATATTTTATACGGGAATAACGAGAGGAAACTCATTTTAAT
>JANWIU010000021.1 GCA_025449725.1 Pseudobdellovibrio sp. | reverse complement strand
CAATCGGAACACGCGTAAAAGGCAAAGTTGTATCTGTTGCTGAATACGGTGCATTTGTTGAATTAGGTGACGGCGTTGAAGGTTTAATCCACGTTTCTGAAATGTCTTGGACTAAACGTGTGAAACACGCGAACCAAGTTGTTGAAGTTGGTCAAGAAGTTGAAGTTCAAGTACTTGAAATCGACTCTGAAAACCGCCGCATCAGCTTAGGTATGAAACAGCTTCAAACCAACCCTTGGGTTGAGATGAAAGAATCTTACCAGCCAGGAACCATCATTGAAGGTGAAGTTAAGTCTGTTACTGATTTCGGTATCTTTGTTGGTATTGAAGAAGGTATCGATGGACTTGTTCACATCTCTGACTTCTCTTGGACTAAACGTGTAAATCACCCTTCTGAAATGTTCGCAAAAGGACAAAAAATCAGAGCGGTTGTTTTAGGCGTTGATTCTGAGAACGAAAGATTCTCTTTAGGTGTTAAACAACTTGAAGGTGATCCTTGGTCTCAAATCGAAGGTAAATACGGCATCGGCACTCAGCACGATGTTAAAGTTACTAAAACTACAGATTTCGGCGCTTTCGTTGAGTTAGCTGCAGACATCGAAGGTTTGGTTCATATTTCTGAATTAACAACTGAAAAAGTTCAAAACGTTGAAGATTTTGTTAAGCCAGGTCAAACATTGAAAGCAGAAGTTATCTCTATCGACAAAGATGCCCGTAAAATCGGTTTATCTTCTAAGTTAGTTAAACTTCGTGAACAAAAAGCTGACGTAGAAGATTACGCTAAAAAAGCGTCTTCGACTTCAAAAACCAGCTTTGGTGACATGTTCGGCGATCAGCTTAAAAATATGAAAACTGACAAAAACTAGTAACATTGTCTTTGGGGCGTGCTACGCACCAAGACAATTTCACTGAAAAAGGGTGCCGATAGGTACCCTTTTTTTATTTTTATTTTATGATTAAGGGTCACCTACAGAGGGGTAATATGAAACCTTGGTCATTTAGAAAAAAATTTGTTGCAGGCCTCTTAATTATTTTTATCGGTTTAGTTGCCTATCGTTCTTATAAAACATATCAAGATGACGAAACAGCACGCCTTTCGAGAAATGAAATTTTAAGCCTCGAAATTAACGGCGTCATCATGAATGGAAAAAAGTTTCTCCATACTCTTAAAAAATATGCGAAAGACGACACGGTAAAGGCCATCATTATTGATGTGAACTCCCCAGGGGGAGCTGTTGGTCCGTCACAGGAACTCTATTACGAAATTTTACGAACCAAACGAGAAACAAAAAAGCCAATCGTTTGCGTGACGACGGGGCTCATGGCCAGCGGCGGTTACTATGCAGCATTGGCTTGCGATAAAATTGTCGTTGCTCCCGGAGCAATGGTGGGATCGATCGGTGTGATCATGGAGTTCGCGAATCTTGAAGGACTTTATGATTGGGCCAAGATTCAACGATACACCATTACCTCAGGTAAATTCAAAGACTCCGGATCTGAATACCGCCCAATGCGTGACGATGAGCGCGCGCTCTTTCAGGATATGATATCTGAAGTTTATGATCAGTTTCGCGGTACGGTTGCAAAGGCAAGGAATCTTCCTCTTGAAGCGGTCACTCAATACGCAGATGGCCGTGTGATGACCGGCTCAAGAGCGGTTGCAGTTAAGTTTGCCGATGCAGAAGGTACTTACGAAGACGCAGTAAAAATGGTGGCCCGAATGGCCGGATTAAAAGAAGGCGATTACAAAATTTTTAAACCAAAAAAAGAAAAAATCAGTTTTTGGGACATTCTTGAACTTCGTGATGATGAAGAAGATGATTTGAATTCAGTTACCGGTGTAAAATCGTTTTTCGGTACCAAGGCTTCTGCCGAAGGCGTGGCAAAAGAGCTTTTGAAAGGTGTTTTAAAAACAAAGTATTTAAATCAGCCAATGTTCATTATGCCGGGTTACTGGGAGTAAGCTTTGAAAGCAAAAAAATCAAAGGTAAAAAGTAAGAAAAAATCTAAGTGGCCGTTAGAGCGCCAGGTTTTCTTTCGTCCTAACCGCAAGAAGTATGTACGCAAAGAGATAAAAGAATCCGGCTGCGTTTTTTGCCGTTCTGCTGAGGCACCGGCGTCTTCTGAAACATTGTGTGTTTTTAAATCTAAACACACCCAGATTGTTCTCAATAAGTTTCCTTATAATAACGGTCACTTGCTGGTATTGCCGCTTCGTCACTGCGGGGATTTATTAAAATTATCTCCGGATGAATTTACCGATCTTCACTATATGATTCGTCTGGCGGTCGAAGCCATCAATGCTGTTTATCAGCCGACCGGTCTGAACATCGGTTTGAATCACGGCTCCAGCGCGGGGGCGGGCATTCCGGATCATTTGCATTATCATGTGGTTCCGCGATGGACAGGTGATGTTAACTTTTTCCCGCTGATTGCAGAAACAAAGGTTGTGATTGAAACCGTAGAAGAATCTTATAAAAGTTTCGCAGAATTTTTTAAAGGAGTTGAGTCATGAATCAAGTTCAAATGGCGCCACTGACTCCGTTAGTAAAAAAACTTTTGATTGTCACCGGGGCGATCTGGCTTGTTGTTCAAATAGTTCTCGAACGATTTGCGGGGCTGAACATCAGCACTTGGTTTATTCTTCATCCGGATAAAGTGGTTAATAACTTCTGGATGTGGCAGACGTTTACTTACATGTTCTTCCATGCTCTTTCTCCGTTTCATATTTTTTTTAATGGATTGATGTTGTGGTTAGTGGGAAGCGAACTTGAGCGCCATTGGGGTACGAAATTTTTTAGTATTTACTATTTCACCTGTGGCGTAGGTGCGGCCCTTGTTTATTGTATCGGTGTGGCTTTATACGCTATTTTTTCAGGAGACCACACTCCGCTAGTCATGCCGGTAATGGGTGCCTCAGGGGCATTATTCGGTCTTTTGGTGGCTTACGGGATTGTATTTTCTGAACGGGTTATTTATTTCATGGGATTTTTCCCGTTAAAGGCTAAACACTTTGCCCTGATTGCAGCAGCTTTAGATCTTTCTTCCCTGCTAACCTCTGGATTCAGTGGTGGAGAAGTAGCTTATTTAGCCCATTTGGGCGGAGCTGTTGTGGGATTCATGTTTTTATGGGCTCACACCCGCCTAAAACTGCGTGTAACCAAAACAAAGCTGAAAAAGAGTGGAACTTCTCTCAGATTGGTTGTCGATAACGAAAAGGCCGATAAAAAAGATTCGGGCCCTAAATACTGGAATTGATTTTCGGGATATTTGGTTGTATACCTTGTTGCTCACAATATAGGCTATTACGGAGAAAAAGATGTCATTAAATAAAGCTTTAGAAACTTTGAAACTCGATAAACGTTTGTTGGAACTTAATTTGAAACAGGGCCGCGTAACGAAGGAAGAGTACGATCAAGCTCAAAAGTCTTTACCGGATCTTCAAGACCAATGTGAAAAATTGGACATCGAAAAAGAAGACAATAAATTAAATTAGTTCTGTTTTACTTCAGGTAAGGGCAGCCAGTCTTCGCGAGTGATTCGCATGGCGTTGCCTTCCTTTAGAACGTAAAGCGTCTTGATGCCTACGTCTTTATGGCCATCAGATTCGTAGTTTTGAACAAATTGAAAAATAAAATAACTTTTTACCTGAAAAATGTTCGGGTCTGACAGCTTTACATTCACGTAAGTGTATTTGTCTTTCAAACTGGTTTTGTGCTTGAACCAGGTTTTCTTATTGTATGGCGGAGCAGAAAATTCTTCGGAGTAATTTTGGATATAAGAATTAATGTCCTGCTTTTCCCATTGATTACGCCATTGTTCAAGCCAACGGACAGCTTCGTCTTTTGCTACTTTGTGTTCTTCAACCGGCAGCCATTTTACTTTGCTGTCGATAAGTAAGAAAGTTCTCTTAGGGGTAATGGACGATTCAATTTTTTTGATATCGTCATTGCGAAGGACAACGCAGCCCCGCGAACCGCGAGTTAACGGAACTTTATCGGGAACAGAATGAAGCCAGATTCCCGAACCTGTTTTATTTTCGAACTTATCAAAGTAGTTGGGGTAGTTGGTTGTAAACGCCATCGAACCGTAAAGCTGAAAAGGAATCTCAGGTGGGGCTTTTTTTTCTAATAAAACGTAGATGCCTTCCGGCGTTCGTGCATCGTCCTTCTTTTTTTTGTCGCCGTTGTTTTTACCGATATCGATGTTGTACTTTTCGTTGAAGCTGCCATCTAGAAAATTCTGATGGTTAATGACGGTCAGTTGCCGTTGCGATTTATCGGCTAACAAAGCATTGGTCGTTACGCGTTCATCAGACGACAAATTTAAAACCTGACGGGGTAAAATAAGTTGAGCATGTGCCAAACTGGCAGAAAAAATAAGAAATACACATGTTAAAAAGTTAAACAAAAATTTCATAATATTTAGTACAGTTGCTCTATAGAAAACTGTACTCATCGCATGCACCTTGCACAAGAGTTTTCTTGTCTAACATCCATTCACCTCTGAAAGATATGGTGTCTTATTTTGAGAATGACGGATTTTACACTAAAGACCAGGTCTTAACGGACCGATTTATACAGTATGAACGAGTTGATTAAAAAAATTGTAGTTAGTGTTTTTGTAGCTGTTAATCTTTCCGTTTTGACAGTGGGAACTTACTGGGTTTACATTTCGACGATCGGATATGAATTCCCAAAAGTAACTGAAAAGTCCCTGCGGGAGCCGGCAAATCTTAAAGAAAAATTTGGCGATTCTCCCATGATTTATACCATGGATAAATTCACAGTTAACCTTTCAGGCCTTCCTAAGCGCACTATTCGCGTTCAGGTCAATCTGGATATGCTTAGTCCAGTGGCCTTCCAAGAAATTATGGATTTCGAGTATCGTGCTAAAGCGCGCGATAAAATTGTGAAAATTCTGACAGATAAAACGGTAGATGATCTTGAAAGCATTCAAGGTAAACTGTTTTTAAAAGACAAGATTGTAGCTGAAGTAAACCAGATCCTTCATAAAGGATTAGTTAAAGATGTTTACTTCACAGATTTTGTAATGAACTAGTCGTTACTTCTTACCCATTAATTTAGAAATGATGTAGATCAGGACAGCGAGGGCAATCAAGCCTCCGCCAAGTACTGCTTTATTGTTAAAGAGACCTTTTTTCCCGCCAGTAGAACCATCACCGGCATCAACCAGCAAATCACTTGGAGCGGCTCCGCCAACAGAGCCAGGCCCTAAAAGCTCACCACTGCCGCGCAATGGACCAAGGTCCGGTCGGTTCAGAAGGTCTTTCGTGGCGATAACGCGAAAAGTACGGATTGTTTTTTCGAAGTTACCGCTATGTTTTGCGTAAAGCTTGTTATGAGCGCTGAAGGTCACAAGGATGGCGATCTGATCTTTGATAGTTGCCATGTAGCGAGTGAAGTAATTTTGAACTTCACTGTCCTGATGAAGACCATCTAACCAGGGCTGATCATTAATTTTTACGTTTTGTGCCTTATACTTCACAGTTGATGTCATGGCGGTTCCGGCACGTGTAACGGTATTAATCGGGGAGTTCAAGTGAGACTCATACAAAGCGAAGGAGTCCGTCGGTCCTTTTTCTTTCGCAGTCAAAATGATTACGGCCTCTTTGGCTTCTTGTGGATCATCTGCGCGGCAAACCCATTCCGTTTGTTCAAGATTACATTTCCAGTTGTCTTGCATCTCAAAAGAAATATAAGCATTTTTGAAAGTACGTGACTGTGCGTTGAATGAAAACAAACCCAGGCAGATAAAAACAGTTAGAAAGTTAGCCCCAAGTCGTATCACGATGACCTCACTTTGATGTAGACGTAAAGTTTAGTTAAAGTTTATTATATACAAAACTGCAAGGCAGCTACAAGGAGTAATATTGTGTTAAATCTTTCTCAATTACAGACTTTTGTCACGGTGGCATCAGAAGGAAGTATGACAGCAGCTGCTGACAAATTGTTTCTGACTCAGCCAGCAGTAAGCCAGCAAATGAAAAATATGGAAGACGATCTCGGTGTTGAACTGATCGTGCGCGGCTCTAAGCAAATTAAGATGACAGCGCAAGGTGAAATACTTTACGAACACGCAAAAAAAATTCTAAGTCTTGCTCAGCTGGCGGAAGTTTCGATTAAATCTATCGGCGCGCAGCTTCGCGGTGAATTGCGAATCGGGACGTTAAATTCAATCGGACTTCACTTGATGAGTCCCGTCGTCAGCCGGTTACTGAAGTTCAACCCGGATTTTAAAATTAAAGTTGATTATGCAAAGGGAGAAGATCTTTTAGCCGCGTATAAAAAGGGTGAGCTGGATGTGATCGTACTTCCGGAAATTGAAGCCAATTACCATATTCAGCTACCGGATTCTAAATCGCAAATTTTGTTTCAGGAAGAAATGTGGCTGGTAGGCTCCGGTAAAGATGAATTTTATCCGATGAACATATCAATAAACGAAATCAAAAAAATTCCATACGTTCACTTTTCAAATGAATACCCGGCGTTTGATGCAAAACTTTCGCAGGTGACAGGAAAGCTTCAGTCCGTTTTTGAATCTGCCAATGTGGGTACGCTGAAACGAGTGATTGAGTACGGACTAGGTGTGGGATTTTTGCCTTCGCACTCAATTAAGAAACAGGTACGTGGCGGCCGCTTGAATCGAATCAAAGTAAATGACTTCGACTTCAAAATGAGTTTTCACTATTATTATAAAACAAATTCTGCAAATTCAGAGACAGCGAAAATTCTGTTTCAGGCACTAACAGGCGATCAGGAAAGATCTTAGGCGCTCATGCGCAGGAGGTGTAGCGCCACCGGCGCGAAACTGAACTGCGCGATGCGGACGGATTAAAATAAAACCGAGTCCGGCCAGCCCATGCGCGAAGCGATCAGGCGCACAATTTCAGATGCGGTTTCTTCTAAAGCACGTTCAGTAACATTGAAGACCGGCCAGCGTTTATTCTGCTTAAATAAATTTTCAGCGTATTCGATTTCTTTTAAAATTTGTTCTGAAGAGGCATATTCGCCGCCGGAATCCTGCCCGAATTTTTCAAGACGGTTTTTGCGGATTCTTTGCAGTGAATCAATATCGATTATTAAGCCAACAATTTTTCGTTGATCGATTTTGAAGAGCTGTTCAGGCAACGGAGCACCAAGAACAAGCGGTACATTTGCCACCTTCCAGCCTTTATGGCTTAGAAATATGGATAGCGGCGTTTTGCTGGTTCGGCTGATGCCGACTAAAACGATGTCAGCTTTGTCCAGTTCATTCATGGTTTTTCCGTCATCATGACGAACAGTGTATTCAATCGCTTCGATCCGGCGAAAATACATATCATCGGTCTGGCGTAAAGCCCCCACTTGTTTTGAAGAAGGTACGCCAAAGAAGTGATCCAGAGTCGAAATCAACGGGCCAAGAAAATCCACCGCCGGAATTGATTTTTCAACACATAATTCAGCGGTCTTTTGGCGTAAGGTAGGGCTTGCAAATGTGTAAGCCACCATGCCTCTTTTTTCAAAACATTCGTCGATAACAAATTTAACCTGCTCTTCGGACCGGATGTTTTTGCAACGCTGTAAATTTATTTCTTTTTCAGTGTACTGTACCAGTGCCGCACGAATCATAGTCGCCGCGGTTTCGCCTGTGCTGTCAGAAATGATATAAATGGTGTATATATTAGGGTGGCCGGTAGATCCCGGCGCAGTCGGATCATTCATATATTAAAATTAATTTTCATTAAGGTATCTTGAAGCGTTTCGATTTTAATGCGGCTCCAGGGCTCAGCAACTTTAGTTACCAAAATAAGAGTGCAGTTTGGAGTTAACGGCAGTAAAAAAGCCGTCATTTTTTTATCGGCATCCAAATCCTGCAACCCTAATTTTTTCAGCAAAGCATAGCCGCCGGTACGATAGACGGAATACAGCTTTCCCGGAGGAAGCGAAAGGGATGGCCAGCCTTCGAGATTATTTATTTTTTTTCCGAAGAGGGTCGTTAGGCAAATTTTAAATTTATTATTTTGAGTGCTTTTGGTCGCCAGTATATTAACTTCAAAAAAACAAGCTAACTGCGCAAACAGGCTTTCAATGCTTTGAGAATTGATTTCGCCATTGTAAATGTAACTCAGATTTTTCAGGTGAGATATATTTTCAGTTAATACAAAATTTTTTCTGGCTTCAACAACTGATGGCTCTTGTGCCAGATTAAAGTGTAAATCATTATCAAATAAGTATTCGATTTTGCTACTCAGTTGTTTGAACATGATGAGACCTCGTTTAGCGGATATTGTACGCCGTTAGGTATTTTCAATGAACGAGATATTGAGGGAACTGGCCGAAGGGCGAGCTGCTAAGGCGGAGGTTAAAGTCTTCGAGTCTGAAAAGATGCGGACAGAGGAAAATTTAAGTTTAGCTGATAAATCGACTATGGAATCGGCCAGCTCTTTTTCTTTCAGCTGGTTCCAAACCAAAACCCACTTGTTAAAAAAATGGTCTTCCGAACCCAGTAAAACATAATTTTGCAAATTCGGCTGAGAGAAGGTGTCAAATCGGGTAGCTTCCAAAATATTTAATAGCTGTGCGGGCACTTGTTTTTTAGGGCGAAATAAATTTTCAGACAACAGATAAGCGGATAAAAAATCAATTTTAGACCACCAGGCTAACGATGGATCGTTTCGGATAATCCAGAGCTCCGCTCCGGCTGACAAGGCTTCTTGTTCTGAAAGCTTAACGGCGCTCATTCCGGACCACTTGATCTAATAATCCGTTTACAAATGAAGCGGATTCCTGAGTACCGTAAATTTTTGCGATTTCAATTGCTTCGTTGATGGCAATCTTCGGTTCAATAAGTTCGCTGGCGTAAAACATTTCATATGCGGCTACGCGAAGAATATTGCGATCGACTCCGCCCATGCGTTCGATCTTCCAGTGACGGCTGGCTTCTTGAATTTTTTCGTCGATTTTTACTTTTTGCGCCTGAACGCCGTGAATGATTTCGTCGGCATACTTAATAATGGATAAATCTTTTTTCTCATCAAAAAGGGCCAGTAAATCTTCAAATGAAATTTGGGGAGCGAATTCAACCTGAAATAATACCTGTAATGCGATTTCCCGTGATTGTCGTCTCATCTGCCTATGTCCTGCTGTTTTCTAAGTTGATTAATTATTTCCGCTGAAATCTTTGTCGGTTTTAGGGTTGATAAGTGGCAATGCTGTGAGGCTCAGTTGAGGGCCGGTGTTGTCGATCATGTCGATAAGCTCGTCGCCCTCCAACTTTTCAACAAAATCCTGAACATCTTTGAAGGAGCGGTAAACGCTGGCGAAGCGAACGTATGCCACGTCGTCTAATTGTTTTAATTCTGCCATCACACGGCGTCCGATAATCCGTGAAGAGACTTCGCCTTCACCACGCGTGATCAGCCATGCGGAGATACGCTCAACGGCGGCTTCAACCTGTGCCAAACTGACAGGTCTTTTTTGACAAGACGCTTGCATTCCACGAAGAAGTTTTTCTTTGTTGAATGGTTCGCGACGGCCATCTTTTTTAATAATGAAAGGATAACTAAGCATGACGGTTTCTTGCGTTGAGTAACGCGACTTGCAAGACAGACACTCGCGACGACGTCTAATGCCGCCGTCCTTTTGGACGCGTGTATCTAAAACTTTGTCTTCGGAATGACCGCAGAAAGGGCACTTCATAGTTATCTTTTAAACTAGGTGAGGCCAAAGTCAGGGTCAATCAACTCAGATTGCAAAATTTGAATGTTATGCGTAGCATAAAAGTGTGAGAGGCTCTAATGCTGTATAGGATTTTAAAACTTTCTTTTGTTGTGAGTTTTTTAAGTTTACCTGCTTATGCGGGTTCTGGTGCGCCAAAAGTGGGCAGGGCTGCCGCTGCGAAATATTTTCAAAATAATACGGAAATTGGCACTCGCTACGTAGCATCGGATGCGCCATCCAGTGCCGGTGGGGACCGATACATGACGATCGGAGTGAACACATTCACAAAGTCGGATGCATTTAGCTGGGGTGGGAGCACAAAAGAAACAGAAGTCGGTAAATGGGGTATCGACATGAATTACCGTTTAAGCCAGTACAATAATCTTCTGGATTACTCTCTGCGAGTTTCATATCAGGAGTACGAACCGGCAAATCAAAAGGCGAATAAATTAATTTTCATGTACGCCGTCACATTGCCTGATGCTGAGTCACTGTTTCCATTGTATTTCGGCGGTGCAGTCGGCGCGGGAGTTTTTTTAACTCAGTTGCCGGATGAGTCTCCTGTAACGCTGGATTATTCTTTATATTTGGGAATGAGACTGTTCAACGTCTTTGAAAGCACTGGCTTTTACCTCGAAGGTGGTTTAAAAAATCACCTGCAGTTGACATCTAACGGACAGCTCAATGGCACTTATGTGTCAGCAGGCGCCGTGTTTACCTTTTAAGTTAGGAATATTCTTGGCCGTTCCTCTTCATCTTCATTTAGTTAGAGAAATCAGTCTCGCATTGGACGAAATTTTTGTCGGCGGTAAGTATGCAGATAAAGTTATTGAAAAATGTTTTAAAGCCAATCGAAAATGGGGAGCCAGAGACCGCCGGTTCTTTGCCGAAACGGTATATGAGATTGTTCGTCACAAGCGCCGTCTGGAATTTGTAGCCGACGGGGAATCTTCGTGGGATCTTATTGGTGCGTATCTGTACCAAACGATGAATGAGCTTCCTGATTGGGAAGAGTTTGATCATCTGGATTTAAATTTATTAAAGAAAAGAAACAGCTCGGAAAAGCCTCCTGAAGTAGCGAATTCATTTCCTGACTGGCTTCATAAACTGGGGCAAGAAGAATTCGGGCAGGACTGGTCACCAATTATGAATGCGCTGAATGCGCCTGCAGAAGTTTTTTTACGTGCGAATACTTTGAAGACGGATGCCGAACACCTGGTGGCAGATTTGGCGAAAGAAGATATTCAGGCTGCGAAAGTATTTTCTAAAAAATTCGATCTGTCTTCATGTGTAAAATTAGATAAAAGAAAAAATGTATTTATCACTCAGGCCTTTAGAAAAGGATTGTTCGAAGTTCAAGATGCAGCTTCGCAGTTGGTGGCGCCGCTGTTAGATGTAAAGCCCGGCCTGCGAGTAGCTGATGCCTGCGCCGGTGCCGGTGGTAAATCGCTGCACTTGGCGGCGATGATGAAGAACAAAGGCAAAATTATTTCCATGGATATTCATGAATGGAAATTAAAAGAGTTGAAGACCCGTGCGGCCCGAGACGGTGTCGACATTATTGAAACTCGAGTGATTGATTCCAGTAAGACAGTAAAGCGCATGGAAGAATCTTTTGATCGGGTACTGTTGGATGTTCCTTGCTCTGGTTTGGGAGTCATCAGAAGAAATCCGGATACAAAGTGGAAGCTGAGCAACGAAGAGATTTCCCGTTTGATGGATTTGCAAAAAGAAATTATTTCTAGCTATTCGAAGATGTGTAAAAAGGGCGGGCTGATGGTTTACGCCACCTGCAGTATTTTGCACCGTGAAAACGAAGAGCAGATTAAGTGGTTTTTAAATTCTGAAGCGGGCAAAGGCTGGCAGCTTCAAAAAGAACTGCGTGTGTGGCCGCATTTAGACGGATTCGACGGGTTTTACGCAGCCTTGTTGGCAAAAATCTAAAGTCACTCTGATTCCTATGTAATTATTTCCTATAATTGTAAAGATGTGTGTACAGAATTCTGACAGTTTACAGTCGGGAGGAGTTGGCTTACTTTCTGCCAAACTTTTTGCGAAAGTAACAAACTGGAGAAAAAATGAACAATATTTTAGGCTTTGCTGCCATAACTTTAATTGCTACCGCTTCTCAGGCTGACATTATCAAGTGTGTTTTCACTGAGCCGTTTATCGATTCAACTTACAGCATGGCTCAGCAGACTTTAACTTACAGTGCATTCACGGGCGATGATAAACCGGAATTAACTGTCGTTAAAAACGTGTCTTTCCAAATCAAAGCTGCAGGTGAATTTGAACTGGTTGCCAAAGACGGATCCGTTTTACAGAAAATTTCTTTGAACAACAAAGGTTCAGACGGAATGAGTGACCGCAATTATCCGTACGAAGTGCAAGACAAAGGCATGGCAGGTATGGCTAACAGTGGCTGGGGCGGATGCTCTTCTAATTTTTTAAAAGCCAGTGAAGATACGGATTCTAAGTAGTCTTCACAGAAAATTTCCATTCTTGATTGCGGCGAATTCCGACTATGAATTCGCCGTTTTTATTTCACTTAAGGTGTGCGGCAGCTTAAAAGCAACAGCTTTTTACCAATATGAGACGCCACCTTGCTTTTTCAATTCATCAGAAAATTAGATGCTAAACTAGAAGAATGAAAAAAATAATTTTTTTCGTATTTCTGACCGGACTCCTCTCTTACACAGAAGAGGCTCAGACTTCGAACAGCGGCAGCTCTCGGCCGTGGTTGCTTTCGTCAAGTGCGGCAGCAAGGGAATCAAAACGATTTACGCTACAGGAGTGGCTTGAAAACAAAGACCGTCGTGCCCTTATGGATATGTGGTTGTCGATCAATACTCCGACGCCATATGAATTTGTAATCGGCGGAGCCCTGCAAGGATACACTGCAGATGCGACCACCAGTGGTACAACGACATCGGCCTCTAAGAACACCTACTTTGGCGAGGTGTCTGCCTACGCAACGTTTATCGGTTTAACATTGGAGCACGCTAATAATAATGAAGAAGGCTTCAATGATGTGACTGGAATTTTTAATCTTCGACTCTTCGGAAATACAGTGCAGGGATCGCACTTAACTTTACATTATGGGCTAAGAACCCGTACTGCCACGGATGGCAGTTACCGGCTGAATCAGCCCTTTCCGGCAATCACGCTCCAGCTTTACCTGATGAAGTACTTCGGCATTCAAGGAAACTACCGCGCTTTTTCTCCGGTGAACGAAAGCTTTTACGGGGACACAACGTCGGACGAGTTTACGTACGGTTTATTTGTTGAATATGGATTGATGCGTATCTTCGGCGACCTTTATCAAGAACGCCAGAATTCAAAACTTAACGGTGTCGAGACCAATCTTGAGCGAAAAGGTTCGAGAGTCGGTCTTAAATTCTATTTTTAGTTTTTAGAAAAAAACTAATACTGCCAAGGAAACTTTGAAAAATTCTTAGGGCGTTTTTGTACAAATGAATCGCGGCCTTCTTGAGCTTCTTCTGTACCGTATGCCAAGCGTGTCGCTTCGCCTGCGAACAACTGTTGGCCTACAAGGCCGTCATCAATTAAATTGAATCCGTACTTTAACATACGCATGGCTGTTGGAGATTTTTTATTCATTTCTGCGGCCCACTCAAGTGCAACATTTTCTAAATCTGCATGAGGAACGACTTCGTTTACCATTCCCATTTGGTAAGCGGTTTCAGCGCTGTAGTCGCGTCCTAAAAAGAAAATTTCGCGAGCTTTCTTTTGACCGACTTGTCTTGCAAGATAGGCAGAGCCGTAACCGGAATCAAAGCTGGCAACGTCCGGATCGGTTTGTTTAAAGATCGCATGTTCTTTCGATGCAATCGTCATATCGCAAATAACGTGTAAAGAATGGCCTCCGCCGACAGCCCATCCAGGCACTACGGCCATGACCACTTTCGGCATAAAACGAATCTGCCGCTGAACTTCTAAAATGTGTAAGCGGCCCTGTTTTGCGAGGTCCACTTTGTTTTGTTCGCTGAGACCGGTGCCGTTACTATCCTGACCTTCATACTTGTAACCGTCTTTTCCGCGGATTCGTTGATCACCGCCTGAGCAAAAGGCCCAGCCGCCGTCTTTTGGTGAAGGACCATTACCGGTTAACAATACAACGCCAACGTCAGCACTGATGCGGGCATGTTCAAAAGCAATTGAAAGTTCATCTACTGTTTTGGGCCTGAATGCGTTTCGTACTTCGGGGCGGTTAAGTGCGATCCTAACAGTTCCTTGATCTACAGCACGGTGATAGGTGATATCAGAAAAGTTAAAACCGGGAATTTCGGTCCAACGCTCAGGATTAAATATTTCAGAAACTTTCTTTGTTTTCATTTTTATACTTGTAGCATTGACCAAAATCTCTAGCCAAGTAAAGATATGGTTTTAAGACGTTTTCAGGAGCTGTTATGTCTGCATATGTTCATGATTTAAGCCCATTTATTTTTAAATTCCCTGCAAATTCATTATGGGGGGATCAATTTGGATTCAGATGGTACGGGTTTTCTTATCTATTGGGCTTTATCTGCGCCTATCACTTGATTGTCTGGTTGGCCAAGCGTCAGCGCGCAGGCTTAACCCATGAAATGGTCGGAGACTTTATTACTTACGCTGCGGTGGGTGTATTGGCCGGCGGACGTTTAGGTTACTGCATTTTTTATGATCCGAAGCTTTTTATCAGCTTTTCTTCGAGTATGCCATTTTGGAAAGTTCTGGCTGTAAACGAAGGTGGAATGGCCAGTCATGGTGGCGTTCTCGGTGTGATTGTCGCTTGTATTCTGTTCGCGGCGAAACACGGAATCAGTTACGCTTACCTTCTTGACCTTGCAGCGATCACAGGGCCGATCGGTTTCTTTTTCGGACGCATCGCTAATTTTATTAACGGCGAATTAGTGGGCCGTATTGCTCCTGAGAATTTTGAATATGCTGTAAAGTTTCCGTCTGATATTCTGAATTGGCCATCATACGAACCGGGTCGGTTAGCTGGCCTGGTTCCTGTTGTAGAAAAACTGGGTGTTGACAGTGCACGATGGGGCGAATTGGTATCGCGCTATCGTACGGATTCTTCCGTCGGGGATCAGATGTATTCGGTGCTAGTGCGCATCACTCACGAAATTCAAAACGGCAACTCCGGTGTTAAGGAAGCTATCGCACCTTTATTGGATGGACGTTACCCGTCACAATTGTTGGCTTGTTTAAGTGAAGGGTTGTTTTCGTTCGTTGTGTTATTTTTTATGGCTCGCAAATCCAGAAGGCCGGGCATGGTGGCTGCGACGTTCGGGATGGTCTACGCGGCGTCACGAATCTTCAATGAACAATTCAGACAACCGGATTTACAAATCGGGTATCAACTTTTTGATTTAACACGAGGTCAATGGTTGAGTATCGGAATGTTTGTGGCAGGTTTATTGCTGATGATTTTCTGGTCTCGAACTCAGTCACAAACGGTTCATGGCTGGCAACGTGACGAAGGCGGTAATGTTTCTTCACGCGTAAAATAGTTACTAAAACATTTGGAGATTTTATGAAACTGGTTTTCTCAGTTCTATTGTTAGCGGGTACTATCGCTTTGGCAAAAATTAAATCTGAAGTCGTTGAATACAAAGATGGCGAAAGTATTTTGGAAGGCGTTTTAGTCTATGACGACGCTTTGGCAAAAAACAAAAAGCTTCCGGGAGTGGTGGTTGTGCATAACTGGAAGGGCGTAAATGACTATGTCAAAATGCGCGCCGAACAGCTAGCGCAAATGGGATACGTGGCTTTGGCTGCAGACATTTACGGAAAAGGTGTGCGTCCGAAAGATAATAAAGAAGCGGGGGGCCTGGCCGGGAAGTTTAAAGCCGGTGACCGTAAAGAAATGCGTTCAAGAGGTGTAGCTGCTTATAAATTTTTGGCCGCAGACAAACATGTGGACGCTTCAAAAATTTCAGCAATGGGTTATTGCTTCGGCGGTACGGCCGCACTTGAAATGGCTAAGCAAGGATTGGATCTAAAGGGCGTCATCAGCTTCCATGGTGGTTTATCTTCTGTTTCTCCGGACGATGCAAAGAACATTAAAAGTCGTGTTTTAGTTTTGCACGGAGCGGTTGATCCGAATGTTCCACCGGCGGAAGTGGCGCAGTTTCAAAAAGAAATGAACGACGCAAAAGTAAATTATGAATTTACTGCCTACAGCGGTGCAGTTCATGCGTTTACTGAAAAAGAAGCGGGAAATGATCCGTCAAAAGGTGCTGCTTATAATGAACTGGCTGATAAAAGATCATTTGTTGCAATGAAAGAATTTTTAGCTGAAGTAAATAAATAGGTTTTTCAAAGCGGTTGGGCTTATACCTTCTTTGAGTTCATCATCTTTAGCGCTTGTATAGATCATGCTTCGCACCTTTCTTCCCGATGTTAGGTGTCGGTACAGAGTGACAAATCCGGATTCTGAAATGTTGCGAGCAAAAGTCGGAACTTTATAATTAAATGCATCGTGCCGACGCCCAACATCGGGCAAAGAGTGCGCCTGGTATCCAAAAGTTTTACTCAATGTAAATTAGGATTTAAATTTGCGGGGGATTTTACTTGAGAAGGCCGATGTCATCGGGAGTAATGACTTTTTCTTCGCCAGTTTCGAAATTTTTTAATTTGAGTTCGAAAGAGCCGTTCTCTTGTTCAAATATCAAAATAGCTTTCTTTGTTCCAAGTTTGTTGGCTTTTTCGAGCTTCTTTTTGAAATTTCCGGTCAAAAAAACTTCGCTGTAGATTCCGCGGCTTCTTAAGCAACCGGCAATTTGTACGGC
The DNA here is from genome assembly GCA_025449725.1 of Pseudobdellovibrio sp. Lineage (GTDB taxonomy): Bacteria > Bdellovibrionota > Bdellovibrionia > Bdellovibrionales > Bdellovibrionaceae > Pseudobdellovibrio. The sequence continues at coordinate 16,196 of JANWIU010000021.1, read as the reverse complement.
CTCAGCCAACGCTTTTTCACCCAATGCAATGACTGAAATAGGCGGCTCTGAAGCGGCTTGTATTTGGTTACCGCATAAATCTGCAAGGCGATCGACTCCGGCCGCCCAGCCTACACCGGCGGTTTTAGGTCCGCCCAGCATTTCAGTTAACCCGTCATACCGGCCACCAGAAAGAATGGCGGACTGTGCGCCCAGTTCTGATGTGGTAAATTCAAAAACAGTGTGACAGTAGTAATCAAGACCGCGTACCAGTTTTGAATTTATTTTATAAGGAATTTTCAGCTTTTCGAGACCTGCTAAGACATCGCTGAAGAATTTTTTTGAAGTGTCGTTCAAATAATTTTCCATCAAAGGTGCGCCGGCCACAATTTTTTTATCGCCCTCATCTTTTGAATCGAGAATGCGCATCGGGTTTTTTTCAAAACGCACCTGCGAATCAGCTGACAACTGTGACTTGAAGGGAGCCAGATAATTAACCAAAGCTGCTCGGTATGCATTACGGGAATCAACATCCCCTAAGGTGTTGATCTCATGAACACAGCGTTCTGATAATTTTAAATTTTTTAAGATCGACCACGCTAAATCCAGACATTCTACATCTGCAAGTGCCGATTCAAGACCCAGAACTTCAACACCAAATTGATAAAACTGACGATAACGGCCCTTTTGCGGACGTTCATAACGAAACATCGGACCGTAGTAATAAAGTTTCAACGGTACATGCTGAGCTAAACCTTCACTGATAAACGAACGCACAACACCTGCGGTGCCCTCCGGGCGGAGAGTAATGGAATCACCTCCGCGGTCGGTAAAAGTGTAGGTTTCTTTGCTGACGGCATCTGAGGTTTCCCCTAATGAACGGTGAAAAACGTCAGAAAATTCAAAAATAGGGGTTTCAATTTCTTTAAAGCCATAAGTTTTGGCTGTTTTGTAGGCGGTTTCGTCTATCAGGCGGAATGTTTGTTTAAGTTCAGGTAATAAATCACGTGTGCCGCGTACGCTTTGATATTTACTCATAGGAAAGTAAAGCATAACCTATCCATCCATCATAAGGCAAAGCACTTGTGCTAATTTTTGGGTTGTATTTTGTGTTGAATTATCCGGAGCAGTTATGAAATGGGATCTAGTCGCATTATTGGTATTTTCTGGCGCTGTAGGCGCGGGTATTTACCTGCTTAAAGGTAAAGGTGGCGGTACCGGAATTGAAATTGACTGGCGTCAGTTGAATCAAATGGATTACATAACGAATACGGCTCCTGAAGAGTTGAAAAAAATTGATGGTCAGCTTGTGAAGATTCCGGGATTCATGGTTCCGTTAGAAGATGAACAGGCGCGAGTTACGGAATTTTTACTGGTGCCGACGCCGACAGCTTGTATTCACGTGCCGCCTCCGCCACCGAATCAAATGATTTATGTAAAAATGAAAGAGGGAGTGGAGTCTCGTCCCGGGGCTCCGATCTGGGTTTACGGAACTTTTAAAATTTCAACCCACAAATCTGAATATGGGGATGTTTCATTTGGCTTAGAAGGTGATGAGGTCGAAGACTACCGATGAGCTCCGCAATTGAAATCAGTAATTTAAAATTTTCTTACGGCCCACACGCGATTTTGGATATTGATTCCCTAAACGTGAAAGCGGGGGAAGTTGTATTTTTATACGGCCCCAGCGGTTCCGGGAAATCTACTTTACTGGAACTGATTGCAGGCGTGTTGAAAGCGCAAGGCGGTACACTGAAAGTAGGGCAGCAAAACCTGGCAGAACTTGATAGTGCTGAACTGGATGCTTACCGTGCCGATAATGTCGGATACATATTTCAAAGTTTTAATTTAATTCCTTATCTTTCTGTTATGGAAAATATTTTGCTGCCGTTTTTGTTTCAACCCAGCAGTCCTGATTTAACTGAAGTTAAAAATCTGATTTCTGAACTGGGCTTAAAAGATCATATGAATAAACCAGTGACAGAATTATCGGTGGGCCAGCAACAGCGGGTAGCAGTCGCGCGAGCACTATTAAAAAAGCCGAATTTAATTTTGGCAGACGAACCCACCTCTGCGCTCGATTACGACCACCGCGAAAAATTTTTGAAGATTCTTTTTGACCTTTGCCGTAAAAATAACACAACCGTTTTGTTTGTAAGTCATGACAGAAGTATCGAAAAGCTTTTTGATCGTTCAATAAGTTTGGTCGAACATAACAGGGTCAAATTTTCTATGGCGGAGACCTTATGAAGGCTGAAATTTCCTGGCTGAAGCTGGCTATGAAGTCTTTGGCAAACCGCCGGCTTTCAACTTTGCTGACCGTGTTTTCAATGACCTTGAGCCTCGTGTTGTTAATGACAGTTGAAAGAGTGAAGCGTGCCGCGCAAGATGGGTTTACCCAAAGTATTTCCGGAGTGGACCTGGTAGTTGGCGCAAGAACAAGCCCGCTTCAGGTTATTTTATTTTCTGTATTTAATATCGGTCAGGCGACCCAGAATGTTTCCATTGAAAGTTACAAAGATATAAAGTCAAAACCCGAAGTGGAATGGACGATTCCATACAGTTTGGGCGACGGGCACCGCGGCTTTCGGGTCGTTGGAACAAATTCTGATTTTTTTAAGTATTATAATTTTCGCTCTAAAGAAAAATTGGAATTTTCAGCAGGTGCGCCATTTGCCGGATTTTTTGATGTGGTAATTGGCGCTGATGTGGCGCGCACTTTAAATTACCAACTGGGTTCACCTGTAGTTGTGGCCCATGGTGTGACATCGGGCCCTGCCATTCAGGAGCACGAAGACAAACCGTTCAAAGTTGTAGGTATATTAAAGCCGACGGGTACAGCGATTGACCGCGCGCTTTATATTTCTTTGGAAGGAATGGAAGGAATTCACGTCGATTGGCAATCCGGAAGCGCACCTGCTGTTGGTAAAGAAATAAAGGCCGAAACGCTGACGGCAGAAATGCTTCAGCCAAAATCCATTACTTCTTTTTTTCTTCGCACTAAAAACCGGATTGAAATTCTGAATTTGCAACGCTGGATAAATGAATATCAGGAAGAACCACTGATTGCGGCTATTCCCGGTGTTGCGTTGGCAGAACTTTGGAATTCCCTTTCTGTGATCGATCGTGTGTTAAAAGGAATTTCATTTTTGGTCATGCTGGTGGGATTGTTTTCAATGTTGATTGCCATTATGACCTCTTTGAATGAGCGACGGCGTGAAATGGCAATTCTAAGGGCCTTAGGTGCGTCGCTTCGAAATGTTTCCGGATTAATATTGTTTGAAACCCTGATATTGACTTCGAGTGCGATCGTGCTGGCTTGTTTAATAAAATTAGCTTTGGAAGTTTTTTTGGGCCCTTGGGCACAGTCAAATTATGGGCTTTATTTGCAGGCGCCGGTGTTTTCATCTAACGAAATTTTTTATATCGCGATCATGTTCTTCAGTTCTTTGGTGATTAGTTTGGTTCCGGCCGTACGCGCTATGAAGTCAGCCCTGAAAGACGGCCTGAGTTTAAAGGTATAGCAATGGCAGAAAAAAAGAATTACATCACACCTGCAGGTTTCGAAAAGTTAAGAAGTGAGTACACTGAATTATTAAGTGTGGAGCGGCCAAAAACCGTCGAAGTCGTATCTTGGGCCGCCAGTAACGGCGATCGGTCCGAAAACGCGGATTACCAATACGGAAAGCGCCGCCTTCGCGAGATCGACAGGCGGTTATTCTTTTTAAAGAATCGCCTGGAAGATGCAGAAGTAATTGATCCGACAACTATTAGTTCGGACAAGGTGGTATTCGGCGCAACGGTCAGCCTGGAAAACGAAGATGGCGACTTGTTAAAATATCAAATCGTCGGAGAAGACGAAATCGATATAAAGCAAAAGAAGATCTCATGGAGATCTCCGCTGGCGGCGGCCATTTTGGGCCGAAAGCTGGATGACGAAGTCAAAGTGGCCAAGCCAAGTGGCGAAGAACTTATGACTATTGTAGAAATCGAATATAAATAATCCGGATATGGTCATCCTTAAAATAACTTTAGGCGTCTAAACTAATTTTGTTGTCACTAGGAAGCGCTATTGTAGCCTTTTACCAGAGGGGACCTTTCATGAAATTCTTTTTAATACCGCTGTTATTTTCTTTAAATTTATTAGCTCAAGATATGCCTTACCTGGATACTGATTTCGGCTGTACGGACCGTGCCGATGCTGAACGTTACATCGCAGATTTTCACATTGATGTGCAGTCATTTGGCGGGATGGAATTTTGCAATTCGCAAATCGACACAAAAAAATTATTGAACGACATCGAAATTTTAGAAAAGGGCCGCTTCGATGTTGATGGTTCAAATAAGTTCATTAGGGGTTTTGTACCTGCAACGAATTATTACCAATGGATGAAGGGTGAAACCCGCGGCGTCGAAAGAGGCCAGGATGTTCCCTACGCGACAGCTTACAACAGCGGTGGTTATTTCACTATGCAGGATGGCTGGGCAAAACTTTCAACTTTAGGCCGCGTGGGCACGATCGTTCATGAAGCCCGTCATACCGGCGGTTATTATCACATTCAGTGCCAGCAAGGTCCTTATCAGGGCACGTCCGTATCGGGTTGTGACCGTGATTACAACTATGGCGGTTCCCATGGTGTAGAGATGGAATACTATGCGCGCGTTGCCGTACATGGAAAGAACTTTCATCCGGTTTATAAAAAGATGGCGCGTTTGATGGCCATTGCCCGCAGTAATATTTTCTTCAATACGCCGATTTTGAAAACGCGTGAAGCCGTTTTGGCGCTTTCGCAGGATCGCGGTCGTGCAGAACTGTATGACAATGGTCAGTGGATCAGTCGCGAAGTGCCCGCTGTTGCGGGCCGCTTGAAGCGCACCAGCTATGGCGCAGTTGTATTCGATGGAGTACGCGCATTTGCAGTTGAGCTTTATCAGAATTCCGGCTTCAGAGATTTGGTTTCTGATACTTATTCTTATTATAAATTACTTCGTGAAAACGATGGCGCTGTAAAAGACTTTGAGGAATTTGATTCCGGCGTAAAACGTTATGTAGTTCGCTTGACGAACGATAAGATTACTCCCTATGACTTTCCAAACGGAAAATGGGGAAGAGACGTGGCTTTGCCGTTCGCTTTTGCTAAAGCCTCCACTGCCGCTCTGGGAAAGGCTCAAACAGGGCTTTACTTAGTCAGTACATCGGGTGAAATTTACAATTACCAACCTCAGAATCAGCGTATAACCAATACGGGCCTTACCTGGGGACCAGATCACAAAGAAGTCATTGTATATAAAGGTCAAAATCTTGTATTAATGAATAACGGCCAGATTTTCGTGCAAGCAGCGGCAGGCGCCCCGGCACAACTGGAGCCCTGGGCTGAAGCTAAAAATCTGTATTCGGATTTAGTCACAACGCCGGTATACGAAGGTTTTGAGGGTATAAAATAATGAAAAAAAAGCATTATTTATTTTTCGCAGCAGTAATCGGTATGGCTCTTTTTGCCCAGTACGACATGGGGAAACGTTTGGACCGCATTCGGACTGTCAGAGATACAAAAAATGCAGCGGTTCGTTTACAGGAAGCGGCTACTAAAGCTCAGGCTGAAGTAACGGCTAAAGCTATTGGTGTTCCTACCGAAGTATTTGTAGCTAAGTTCAAAGCTGAAGCCTCGCAAATTGCAAAAATACAAAATAATCCTGAAGCGGTTCAGGCCAGAATGCAGAAGTTAGCCGATGAAATGAACTCACGACACGTTGAAGGTCTTTATGAAATCATTTCGGACGATAAATCTAATGCAGACGAAAGAGCGTTGGCAGTTGAGCTTTTGACTTTGAAAAACAACACGGCTTCGTTGATTGCTTTACAAAATTTTGTAGCAAACACAAAAAATATCAACGGCGAAAAGTGGGATCAAAAGAAAGAATTTGAAACTGTTTTGAGAGCTCAGGCAGTTGAAGGCATTGCAGGTTATCCTGAAAAGGAAATCGCAATTTCAACTTTGAATTACCTTCAACAAAGAGTAGATCAAAAGTTTTTGAATGAGCGAATCAGCCGCGCCAGCTTAAATCTTTTATACGAAAACAAGCCGGTTACTCAGCAAGACGAAGACGCTTTAAAAAAGCTAGTCGAATAATTTAATCTTTTTTCTTACGGTCTTTAAAACGTGAAAAGAAATTTCTTTTTTTCTTAAAAGGGTTTCTTTTCGTGTTCTCACGACTTTCCATCTGAGCTTTAGCTTTACCTTTAGAAAGAGTATGCGCATTTTCAACGGCATCAGAGTGATAAGGGTGGTCTCTTAAAACTTCAATTTTTTGCCCAATGGTTTTTTCGATATCGCGGATAAAGGCTTTTTCTTCTACATCACAAAACGAAATCGCGATGCCACCAAGACCGGCGCGAGCGGTCCGGCCGATACGGTGAACGTAGTTTTCCGCTACGTTAGGAACTTCGTAATTAATCACATGTGTAATCGCATCGATATCAATTCCGCGGGCTGCGATGTCAGTTGCGATAAGCACCTGAATCTTGTCACTTTTAAAATTTTCAAGGGCTCGTTGCCGGGCGTTTTGAGATTTATTGCCGTGAATGGCTTCAGCAGGAATTCTATTTTTACTCAACACATCTGCAACACGGTTAGCGCCGTGCTTCGTGCGGGTAAAGACGATGACTTTATAAAATTTAGGATCGACCAATAAATGACGAAGTAAATCGCGCTTCTTAGATTGTTCAACGTACATTACGTATTGTTCAACCTTTTCTGCGGTTGAGGAAACCGGGTCAACAGCAACTTTGACAGGGTTCTTCAGCATTGTGTTGGCCAGCTTGGAAATTTCAGGCGGCATAGTCGCAGAGAAAAACAAAGTTTGCCGCTGTTGCGGAAGCATGGTCAGGACCTTTTTAATATCATGTATGAATCCCATATCAAGCATGCGGTCCGCTTCATCCAGTACAAATGTTTTGACCTGGTTAAGCGACAGCTTTTTTTGCCCGATCAAATCCAGAAGGCGGCCAGGAGTGGCTATCAATACGTCAACGCCGTCTCGAACGGCGTGTATTTGTGGATTTATTCCAACGCCGCCGTAAACGACCGCGCAAGATAATTGGGTACCTGCTGAATACGCCTTAAAGCTTTCATAAATTTGAAGTGCTAATTCGCGGGTTGGAGTCAGTATTAAGCAATTTACCTGACGCGGATTTGAGCGGTAGCGGCTCTCAACAATTCTTTGTATGATAGGAAGGGCAAACGCGGCTGTCTTGCCGGTTCCGGTTTGAGCACAACCTAAGAGGTCTTTACCTTCAAGTAAGTGAGGTATGGCCTGCGCTTGAATAGGGGTTGGAGACTCGTAGCCAGCTTTTTTAATTGCTGCCTGAATAACGGGTAATAATGGCAGTTCACTGAATTTTTGTAATGTAGTCATTGGGCCGTAACCTATAGTTACAGAAGACTTTTGTCTATATAAAGATTGAGTAATAGCGCCCAGAAAGATTTTAAAAGAGGCCTTACAAAGAGAAATAGGCCTATCGTAGAAGTTAACGCTGTTATAGGCTGAAATTATGAGTGGATCTCATCATCACCATCATGATAATTGCGAACACCATCACCATGGTGACGGGCTTAAACCTGACCGCATTTTCAAAATCGGAATTACACTGAATTTGCTTTTTGTTTTCATCGAACTCTATTACGGCTATGTTGTCGATTCGCTTGCGTTGATCTCTGATGCCTTTCACAACTTAACTGATGTTTTTGCGTTGATGGTTGGATGGCTGGGTTACGAACTGACAAAGCGGTCCACGGCAACAAAATATTCCCTTTGGGCAGCGCTATTTAACTCTTCGGTATTATGGTTGGGTTCATGCTGGGTTATCTACGAGGCCTTACAGCGACTGAAAAATCCGGAATTACCTGTGGCCACTGTGATGATTGCCGTTTCATCGGTCGGCTTCGTCATCAATTTTGTTTCAGCTAAATTATTTCATAAGGATCATCATCATGACCTGAACATGAAGTCTGCTTATCTTCATTTGATGGCGGACGCCGCTATTTCTCTTGGCGTGACCATCGCAGGAGTGCTGATCTATTTCTATTCGATAAATTGGATTGATCCGGTTTTCAGTATCGTTATCTCTATCGTAATTATTTATGGATCCGGAAAAATTGTTTTTGAATCTCTGAAGCGTTTAAAAGAATAAAATAAATTAAGAATTAAAAAAAAAGAGCTTCGCAGCTCCTTTTTAGAAATTAAAATTCCGGTTCTTGTTATGGCTGATGCCCGCCGAAGCTAGTTACCACTTCCTGAGAAATACCGGCGCATTTACCGTTTCTTAAGGCGTAACCTTCAATGTAATTTAAGGAGTTGGTGTCAGCACTGCGAATACCGGTTACACAAACACATTTTCCATGATTAATTGCGCTGTCAGTAAAAAGGTTGCCGGCATATTCTAACCAAACATTCTCTCCTGCGATTCTAAAATTATGATCGCGGTAAGTGTCGCTGCCCGGTTGAGAATCGCCGGGGCGGGGAGCATACAAATCACTGATTTCAGCATCTAACGGAATGGCTACATTGAAGTGCGTGCTGCCGGGTCTGTTGGTTTGATCAACGATTGTGTAACGGTCTACCCGGTCATGGCCTGAAGTACCTCTTGCAAGCACTCCGCAGAAGGCTTGTACTGAGGCGCTCGCAGGCTTACGCGATGTATTTTTTTTGGCCACAGATTTTTTAGCTTCAGCTACAGAAAAAGTTAATAAGAACGCAGCAATTGCAGTACTGATGAATTTCATTGAGACTCCTTTTTAAAATTATTTTATATCTCTATACTAAAGTTGATTTCGTTTTAGACAAGGCCAGCTGGCCTTATGAATGAAGCTTAGATTTGAGATCTAATTATTTGGAGTTGACGGTGCCTGCGGTGCCGCTGCTTCAGAAGATACCGTAGGAGCTGATGCCGCTGCAGCTTTCACGCGTTTAGGCGGATGAATAGTTTCGTATACATGTTTGAACCAGCGGTCGCCTCTGTTTTTAACCAATTCGAAACTTTTGGCCTGAAATGGCTCTTTGAAAAAAACTAAGTAGCGGCTTCCGATTTTAAACTTAGGGTTGAGTCTGCAATCGGCTCCGAAAGTGGTGCGAGCCGCCGTGATGTCGTCCCAAAAAGTCTGAGCCTTGTGATAGCCGAAGTCTGATTCTACTGCATCGGCCTCCAGCGGAGCGCCAAGCGCTGTGAAATCACTTCTTTTCTCGCCCTTTAAAGCTTCTATAACTTTGAACGTGAACGTTTCATCTTCTTTAGAATACGAAACAGCTTCGGCGTAATAGATGTCAGGAGTGCCCTTGATCATGTTGTACACGTAACGGGTCGGATTTTTTTCTAGAGAAACTATTCTGCAATTGGCAGAAGACAATTGGCTTAAGAGTAAAACCAAACTGAAAAGAACAGGCTTCATAAACATTAGACTAATGTATCACTCTGGGGCGGTTTTGCAACTTCCCGCTGAAGGTCCTGTTTTTTTTAAAGATGGGTCCAGATAAACCCGATAGGGGGGATGTTAGAATGGAGTGGACATGAAATTATTAATTTTATCGTTATTTGTTTCTTTATCTTTTACAGGAATAGCCAATGCTCAGGAGGCCGATGAAATCATTGTAACGGCACCTCCTCAGTCATCACCTTCTGAAGGTGGACCGGCAGCTGCCGCTCCGGCGAATCCAGCCCCGTCGGCATCGGCTCCGGTAAATCCGTTGTTACCGCCGGAATTTAATTACGAATTTATCGTGGCTCCGCAAGGGCAATCAGTTGATTCTGATTTTCAACCTGTGCCAGAGAATATTCGAAATGCCTTAAGATTGCGAAGAGATCCAGCGATTGATTTCTCTGACGATGATTACAATAATATGCGTTACCGCATTTTACCTAGTGAACGCCCGCACGGTGATGGTGGCGGTTTGGTAGATCGTGTGAGAGGTATTAACTTCGATCTGTGTGATGGCCCGTGGGAATGTACTTTTACAAATCGCTTAAGACTTAGAAACAACAATAATCAAGACCCTACTTTCCAGCCTCGGCCAGGATCAAGAAGCAATTATCGTGATCCGAGCACACCTGCTATGTGCTACCCGGGAAGTGATGCACCTAAGGAGCTTTGCCGAAATTCCGTACGAGGTATTTTCTTTAGAGCTGTGCGAAGATTCTAACCAGAGCCGTGCGAAGATTCTAAATTCGCCACTCTTTGAGTTCGACGTTTCCGTTTTCGATGGCAATGTAATGTGAAGATAACATCCAGGAGCCCGGGTTATAATACCGCGCTCCTGATTCTAATTCGGCCTCACCGGCATGGTGAGTATGACCAAAAACAATAGCATCAAAGCCTCTTCGTGAAATCTCTTCAGCAGCTTCTTTAAATTGAGGATGTTCTCCAACGATACCGGTTCTTCTTGCGCGGAGTTTTGAAAGCAGACTTTCAAAGTTGATCCATAATTTGTAAATCTTTGGATTTATTTTTAGGAAGTATCCGCCAATGTGAGTAAGGGTTTCGTACAGCCGCGGGTATTTAACAAAAAACGGATCATAGATGTGGCCGTGTTCTATCCGAATTCTATTAGCGCCCGAGCGCACATTTAAAAACGGGGAGACCTTCATGACGCCCCAGTCTTCTAAGAAATGTTCTAACGCGATGTCGTGATTGCCGGTCACGTAATAAACTTCGCGGCCTTTGCGGCGCATGTCTCCTAGGGTGCGGAACAATTCAGGAACATCAAACGCAATTTTATTAAAACTGGCTTGGGCGATTTCAAGGCCATCTCCGTTGATACAAATGTCATAACCCTGATTCGCCGCCCATTTAATAAATGGGATCGCCATTCGTTTGGCATTTGAAAACGGATTTCCCAAATGCAAATCAGAAATGACAACTAACTTTTCGGATTTGATCGATGTGATCACTGCTGACCGTCCAAAGCCTCAAGAATTTTTTGTACTTCGTCTTTTGGCAGATCGAATTTTTGAATTATGGCCATGGTGCGATCGTTACTGACTTTTATTCGGTGACTTAACTGTTGAAGCATTTCAAAAGCAAAGGTGGGATCACGGCGGATTTTTAATAAGAAGCCGCCCGGTTTTAAAATTAATAATCTTGTTTCGCCGCTGGCGTGTGCGCTGGCGTACCTTGGAATACTTTGTAATAAGGCCATGTCGCCAAAGAAGTCGCCCTTTTTGAATTTTGCCAGCTCAATATGTTTACCATTAAAATTCTTACTGATTTTAACTTCACCGGACTGGACAATATACAAATCACGGCCGATATCGCCTTCTTCAAAAATGAGATCACCATCTTTGAAAATTTCAATCATCTCATGTGAGAATCGGTTTTCGTGTTGCACAGGCCGCCTAAAAAGAATCTAAATTAACTTCTTGTATTCATTAAACAGCTTGGCGGCGGCATCTTGCAAGCAAGATTGCCAATGTGTGACCATGTGCTGGTCTGAACTGTCACTAACGTATTTTATAGAAGTAAACTCCACACCCAATTGCCGGCAAACGTAGGCCATCGCATAGGCTTCCATATCCATAACATCGCATTGGACTAACGGCTTGGAAGTCTCAATGTAATCCCCTGTGCCGCAGGTAACAGTGGGGAGAGAGGTTCGCGCCTTGGTTTTAAGTACAGGACTCTTCATTGGGTTAAAGTCATTGGGAAAGCGCTGAATAAAGCTTGTGCATTCGACGAGCTCGCCTTGTTTAAAAGTGTGGCTGCCGGCGGTCCCAAGGTTGATGACGTGTTTTGCCTTAAGGTCGCTGATGAGTTTGTGAGTGTGGAAAGCGGCTTTGGTTTGGCCGACTCCGCAATAAAACGGCTTATGGCCGTTGTTTTCAAAAACCATCTGAGATTCATCAGGAAGAGCCATAATTAAGAGAGTTGCCATACTTCAAACCTACGTTGTATGTCTAATGTATGACAAGCCTAAAAGCAAACGCTATCGCCAGACATATCGTCGAGATTTGTGAGCGGCTTCATGCCAGAAATATGCTGGCTGCAGCTGACGGAAATATTTCTTATAGAATTTCTGATGACGAAATTTTGATTACACCTTCCGGAATCGCAAAAGGGTTTATGAATCCTGAACAAATGGCTGTGATTAATATTAAAGGTGATATTCTTGAAGGTAAGCCTTCAACCGAAAGGCTGATGCACTTAGAAGTTTATAAATCATCGCCGAAAGCCAAAGCTGTCGTGCATGCGCACCCGCCAACGGCTATCGCCTGGTCCATTGCGCAGCCTGAGCTAAAAAAACTTCCCAGTGATTGTTTGTCAGAAGTGATTTTGGCAACCGGGGATATTCCGTTTGTTCCCTATGCAAGACCGGGTACGGAACAAATGGGTTTAGTGATGAAGCCGTTTTTACCTCAGCACCGCGCTTTGATTTTACGTTGCCACGGGGCCGTAGCCTGGGGTGAGGATTTAGACGAAGCTTATCGTGGTATGGAACGCATTGAGCACTCTTCACAGATTTTAGCGACAGCGCAAAAACTGGGTGGCTTACACCCGCTGCCAAAAGAAGAGATCGCATACCTGTATGAGCTCAGAAAAAAAATCGGCGAGGTTTTACTTTAATGAAACTGGAGTCTCTGGCTTTAGCTGCTGAAATAGATTCTTCGAAATTTAATTTATTATTGTTGGATCAAACTTTACTTCCGCATGAAGAAAAATGGATTGATATCAAATCTAATGATGAAATGATTGAAGCCATCAAAAGCCTTCGCGTTCGCGGCGCGCCTTTGATCGGCGTGGCAGCAAGTCTTATGATTGCGAAGCTGGCGCACGCAGGCGTTTCAAGAGATGAACTATTAGTGATGTCTCAGATGTTGTTTGAGGCGCGGCCCACAGCCGTTAATTTAATGAACTGCGTAGACCGCATGACAAAAGTGATTCGCGATAATTTTAATAAAGAAAAAATTGTAGACCTGGCAGTGCAAATTTTTAATGAAGATGTGCAACTGTGTGAGCGTATGTCTGCAAATGGCGCTGAGCTTTTACAAGACGGCGACCAAATACTGACCCACTGTAATACCGGCGGACTTGCGACTGCAGGCGTAGGAACAGCATTAGGAGTCATAAGACGCGCCCACGAGCACGGAAAGAAAATTCACGTTTATGTGGATGAAACACGTCCGTTACTGCAGGGCGGGCGACTGACTTCTTGGGAACTTAAAAAACTTGGAATTCCATTTACATTAATTACTGACAATATGGCTGCACATCTGATGAGCCTGGGTAAAATTAACAAAGCCATCGTCGGGTCGGACCGAATTGCAGTTAACGGCGATTTTGCCAACAAGATCGGTACCTACAGTGTGGCGGTGAATTGTTTTTATCACCGTATACCGTTTTATGTGGCGGCACCTTATACGACAGTAGACCCGCTATGTGCGAACGGTTCATTTATACCAATCGAACAACGAAAGCGCGAAGAAGTAAAAGGTTACGGCGATCTACAATGGGCGCCGAACGACATTGAAGTTTACAATCCGTCTTTTGACGTGACTCCGCACCAATTAGTAACGGAATGGATTCTGGACAAAGCGGTCTATTTTAAAAAAGATATTGAAGAAGGGGTTTTGAAATCATGTTAGGAATCATCGGTGGATCAGGTTTTGAAAAATTCGACGAATTCGAAACGGTTGAAATTCTTGATAGGGAAACTCCGTTTGGCTTGGCTGCCAGCGGCCTGAAGAAAGTCCGTGTTAACAACGATCATTTTTTATTTATTTCCCGCCATGGTGAACATCATGAGCATCTTCCAAGTGAGATTAATTACTGTGCTAACATTTATGCGTTGAAGAAGCACGGGGCCCGTGCCGTTATCTCTTTCAGTGCAGTGGGTTCGCTTCAAAAAGAATATGCTCCGGGTGATTTAGTTATTCCCTATCAGTATATTGACCGCACTAAATCAGTACGCCGCAGTACTTTTTTGGGTGAAGGCATTATCGGCCATGTTTCATTGGCAAAACCTATCTGCGAAGTCATGGCTGAAAGAGCCATTGAACTTGTCATGCAGAACAATTTGAATTCAGAATTTAAAACTCACTTCGGTCAAACCTACGTTTGTATTGAAGGGCCTTACTTTTCGACAAAAGCGGAATCCAATGCTTACCGCCAGATGGGCGCACAGATCATCGGGATGTCGAACTTTCCGGAATATGGTTTAGCACGTGAGGCGGGTCTGCCGTACTTACCTTGTTGCTTTGTAACGGATTATGATTGCTGGGATGATTCGATTCCGCACGTAACAGTGGATGAGGTTATTCGGGTCATGCGCGGAAACAACGCCAAGGCTTTTTCATTGCTTAAATTATTCTTAAGAGCAGGTAGCTTTTATAACGATAGCGCCGCTTACGAAGGCGGGCTGCGTACGGGTTTATTCATGCCTAAAGAGGCCATTCCGTCTTCTAAAAAAGCATGGGTCGACTTACTGATGTCTTAGTTCGTTTTATCGATTTATTAGTTCGTTTTATCGCAGCGCTTGCCGTTTTTTAATTTATCTTGAGCGTACTTCCATCCAACTTCTTTTGCGAAGTCCATTGGCGTTTGTACGTAAGTGTCCTGGAAGTTAACGCAGGCACCTTTAGCAATAAGGTAATCTAAAATTTTACGGTCTTCTTTACGAATCGCAAAGTAAATGGCTGTCCAGCCGTCATCAGCCGCTACATTCACATCTTCAAATTTTGGATTCATCAGTTCTACCATTTGAAAATTGCCAAGTTGGATAGCCATCATTAAAGGCGTAACACCGTGGGCATTCGGTTTGATCTCGCCGCCGTTTTGGCGAAGCAGATCGATCATTTTTGGTTGATTGTGAATAACGGCATAGTGAAGCGCGTTCTGGCGAAGATAATTGACGGAATTAACGTTTGCACCGGTTTCAAGAAGCCACGTTGCGATTTCAGAATTGCCTTTTGCCACTGCCATCATCAGCGTCGTCACGCCGTTTTCAGCGTGGTAGTTGACGCAATCAAGGGGGTATTCTTTTAGTTTATCCAAATCGTTTGCAAAAACATACTTCATACAATCTTCAGGATCGCTGATGCGTTTTGGGCCGCTTCCGGTGGCGCAAGAAGCCAGCATTAAAGCTGAAGCAAGGACGATGAAGCTAACAAAAATTTTAATCAAGCTGCGCATGTATTGGTTCTCCAAAGGTTCTAGACAAGAAAATTATAGCCACATTGTAGATTCAAAAGCAAATGATCCCTAATTGAATTGCCAGTTTTCAGGAGTCGTAAAGGCTGTCCCTTCGTACGAATCTTCTACACCAGTGAGGTTTTTTGGCAAAACAATGGCTTCGCGCCGGTGATAAAGTGGAATCATCACGAAATTTTTAACAAAGTAGTTTTCCAGTTTTTTGACGATTTCGTTGCGCTTTTTAGGACTGTGTTCTTTGTCAAAATCAGATAAAAGCTGATCTACTTCAGGCGAATTTAAGCGAATGGAGTTTCCGCCGGCCCAGCTGTTTTGCTTTGTTGGAATTTCTTTTGAAGAAAAATACGAAGTTAAAGTCGAATCAATCGGCAAAGGCTGGCCGTACATCGCCAGATCAAATTCACCATGCGGCACACTTTGGCCCAACAAGGCACGTGGGGGTTCATTTTTGATCGCACATAGGGCACCGATCGTTTTAAATTTTTCGCAAACATAAACCTGAATATTTTCTAAAACTTTTAGACCTGCTGAAGTTTTATATACAAACGTTAATGGCTTGCCGTTTTTTTCACGGATGCCGTTAGGGCCCGGCTTCCATCCGGCTTGGTCTAAAATTTTATTCGCATTACTGATGGAATAAGTTTTTTTAGGATTTTGAAAGGCCGGATGCTTCGGTGAAAGAATTCCGTCTGCCGGTGGCATATGACTGTTAAAAAAAGCCTTTACAATGCTTTCTTTGTCAACGGCGGCGGTCAGTGCTTCACGGACTTTTGCATCTTTAAAAATATCTTTTTCTAAATTGAAGTAGATGCCCTGAAATATTCCTGAATTCTGAAAGCGCACTTGAAACGGCGCATTTGATTTTTTGAATTCTTCGTCCATCAGGATGGCCGTATCAGGCGGAAAGCCCACGGCTGAAATGGCAGTGATCTGACCAGAAGCTAAATTTGCTTTCAGCGAAGAGGTGTCGCTGATCAGTTTTACAACCACTCGGCTTAATTTTGCTTTTTTGCCGTAAAAATT
>JANWIU010000020.1 GCA_025449725.1 Pseudobdellovibrio sp. | reverse complement strand
CCTTTCAATCGTAACCGGAACCATGGAGTGCGATGACTTATCAATTAATGGTTCATCAAAGGACACGTTAATATGTAGAGGCTTTTTGAAGCTCCATTTAAACGGAAATGACTTAGTTTGGACGTCGAGATCATATTCACTTTCGACATAGCTTTTGAATAACCCCGGCTGAACTATTGTTTGCGGCGAGCCGGTTCCACGGAATGATTTCGGTCTGTCTGCCGTAATTAAAATTAACGGCAAGCCTTGGTAGGCAGCCTCGATACACGCCGGTAAAAGCTCAGCAGCGGCGGTACCCGAAGTTGTAATGACAGCTACAGGTTTTTGGTAGGCCTTAATAAGCCCCAATGCAAAAAAAGCAGAGCTTCTCTCTTCGAAAAAACTATAAATTTTAAAATCTTCGTTTGGCAGCGCCATGACCATAGGGGCGTTTCGGGCCCCTGCACATACAACAAGTTTTTCTACGCCGGCTTGTTTCAGAAATGCAAATATCTGCCGGGATAAATCAAAGTTAGTCATTCATTAAACCTAACATCTTTTTAACCGAATTTCTCTTGTTTTCGAGTTCCTGAATCTCTGATTCATACTGGCTTTCAGCTGTAACACCGCAACCTGAATAAATACTGGCCCCATCATCGTTAAACATGATCCCGCGAATTGGCACCACCACAAGAGCCTGATTCTGATCCACTATACCGATAGGCCCCGCGAACGGCCCTCTGTTTTTTTGCAGCTCAAACAGAGACATTTCTTTTAAAACTTCCGCATTATGAGGGTATACACCCATTGCGGCCGTCGGATGAAGCAGTTGAATGCAAGTTATAAAAGTTGAAAGATCCTTCATCGGAATATTAAAGCGGGTTTGCAAATGAAGCAGATGCTTGAGTTCCAATACCTCAGTTTTTTCACGCTCAGCATGAAAGGACGAAAGCTTTAATTGCAAATCATCAATAACATAATTGTGTTCCTGCCGAATCTTCGCATCGTCGGAAATGACAGCTTTGGCGCCGGGAATATTTGCAAGCGTACCGGCTAAAGCCACTGTCTGAGCCATTTGAGCTTTGCGGTTCCACTCCAACAATATTTCAGGCGTGTGTCCGATGAAGCCTTTGCCATTTTCGAAGTAGGCATAAGTCCAACCGAAACTTTTTTGTTTTAGCAAATTCAGCAGCATGGCTATTTTTAAGTTCTCGCCGATGCCGGTATGACAACTTTGAGAAATAACCGGCACTGTTTTTTTGACCACGTTGTTTTTGAACAGTTTCTGACTCCAGTCGAACTGTTCTTTAAAGCCTTGTTCTGCAGCCGGCTGCCATTCCAAAGATGCAGTTTCAGAAACCTCTTTTTGAAGCAGCCGTATAATTTCTTCCCTGTTCAAATCGAATGCTTCTGACGCCTTATAAACAAAGTTTTGAGCTGTAAAAACGTCGGTTTTTATAAAATCCCAGAATTCCGCCTTATAAAGAAACGTGGAAGACTTTGAGGTATGAATTTCTTCCATTGGTACTAGAGTGAATGGCCCAATTAACACTTTAAAACTGTCTGGGCCGGTTTGGAGGCAAAGCCCGATTGTTAAAAAGTCTTTAAAGTTTTTAGGCGACATGATAGTTTCCTGTACCACAGATTTAAAACTTAGTGGTACGCAAAATTGTTAGGGTGGGGCTTTAGACAATATGGTTGTTGAAATCGGTAAAATTCAAATTGGCGGTCCTAAATTCACCGTCATCGCTGGCCCTTGTTCTATAGAATCTGAAACTCAGTTCAGAGAGACAGCCGCTTCAGTAAAAAAATCCGGTGCGAGCGTTCTACGCGGCGGTATCTGGAAGATGCGCACTTCTCAAAAGGCATTTCAGGGTTTAGGCGCTGAGTCTTTTGAACTTATTAAAAAAGTTAAAATTGAAACCGGCTTGCCGCTTATTTCTGAAATCACAGATATCAGACAAATTGAAGAAGTGGCTGGAGTGGTAGACGCCTATCAGGTCGGCGCCCGTAACATGCACAATTACTCTTTGTTGAAAGAATTGGGCCGCCAGCCGAAGCCTGTTCTTATTAAAAGAAATTTTTCTGCGTTTATTGATGAGTGGATCAAGTCGGCTGATTACGTTATGTCCGGCGGAAACCAGCAAGTCATTCTTTGTGAACGCGGTATCCGCACCTTTGAAACTGCAACCAGAAACACCCTGGATCTAAATGCAGTTGTGTACGCTAAAAAGCATTCGGGTTTACCGGTCATCGTTGATCCTTCTCACGCAGTTGGAATCAGTGAACTTGTTCCTCAGCTTTGTTATGCAGCGGCAGCTGCCGGCGCAGACGGAATTATGGTAGAAGTTCACCCGAATCCTAAAGAGGCATTGTCTGATGGGCCTCAGTCTTTAACCTTCGAAGGTTTTGATAAAACAATGAAGCAGCTTGAAAAAGTTCTCTTCGCTTTCGACAGGGGATTAAATATCATATGAGCGCATCGCCGAATCCTGAAGTTATTCGTTCGATGTTTTCAAAAGTAGCTTCGCGCTACGACCGCGCTAATTCAGTATTATCAATTGGAATCCATCACCTTTGGAGAAAAAAGTTGGTGGAACTATCGGGCGCTAAATCCGGAGACAAAGTTTTAGATTGCGCTACCGGTACCGGGGATTTAGCCATCGCTTTCAAACAGGTTGTAGGAACCGAAGGTGACGTCATCGGTACAGATTTCTGTGTCGATATGATGGAGACCGCACCCGCAAAAGCCGCCAAAAAAGATTTATCTGTTAAATTTGAACAGGCCGATGTTACGCAGTTACAATATGCGGACCGCCGGTTCGATATCGTCAGCATTTCTTTCGGGATCAGAAACGTTAGTGATCCTGTAAAAGCTTTAAGCGAAATGGCCCGTGTTACCCGTCCCGGCGGACGTGTGATGGTACTTGAATTCGGCCAGATGACCACTCCTGTAATTAAAGATCTGTACTCACTTTATTCTGAAAAAGTACTTCCTACGATTGGTGGCTGGGTTACAGGTCAAAAAGAAGCTTACGATTATCTTCAGAGGTCTTCGGCGGCATTTCCGTGTAAAGAAGGTTTCATCGATTTAATGAAAAAATCCGGTTCCTTTTCTAAAATGGATTTTGTTCCTGTTAGTTTTGGTATTGCGTATATCTATGTTGGAGTTGTTAAGTAGTTGTTTCTAAATTGGGGGTTTTCCGTGCGTTTGATATTTTTATTGATAATGTTGACCGGCGCCGTTTCCTTTTCTCAGGAATTACCACTTTATTACGGAAGCGCTTTCTTACAGTCTTACCACGATAACACTTTAAAAGATGAAGACTTAAAATCCGCCCTGTTTGATATTTTAAAAGGCGGCCACATTAAAAAGCCCAATCAACCGGACGAACTGGTCAGTGGATGTGAGGGTTACGATAATTGCGTTCAACACCGTGCTCTCGGTTATGACGGCGCCAGAAAAAAAATGTTCGGTCAGATTTACTTAATAACTGAAGCTGACGGAACTTACTCGGTAAAAGATGTCTATTGCGAAAGAGTCTATACGGATGACGATTTCTCTGAAAAACCTTCCATCGGTCCGTTTCTGATTCCTACTGGCGGCAGTATTTTAAATACAGAACATACTTGGCCGCAAAGTAAATTCAGCAGCCGCTTTCCTAAAGAAATGCAAAAGTCCGATTTACATCATTTGTTTCCAACCGATTCAGAAATGAATAATCATCGTGCTGCACTTCACTTCGGTGAAGTGGTTTCGATGAAGAGCGAACAAAAATGCCCACAGAATAAATTAGGCGATAATGCTGAGGGCGACTTGGTTTTTGAAGTTCCGGACTCACAAAAAGGCAATACGGCCAGAGCCATTTTTTACTTTGCAACCCGTTATCAAATGAAAGTAGATCGCACTGAAGAGGCCACTCTCAGAAAATGGAATTTACAAGATCCGGTTGATGCAGCGGAATTCAGTAAAAATAATTTGGTTGATCAACTTCAAGGTAACCGCAATCCCTACATTGATTTTCCGGATCTTTTGGACCGCGTAAATCATTTCTAGCCCTCACATTTGAGTCAGTTTGAAACAAGCTGGACCAAAGACGGTTAGCCTGGAATATTCGTGAAAATTTCTAAAAAGTTTCCGGGCTTTTCTGCCGATTAATACTTAGATGAAAAAGTATTATTTCTTCTTTGTATTTTTCGGAACAGTTTTAGGATATCTGGCAATCACTGAACACTGGTTTGAAGACGAGCGCGATATTTACTTTCCGATTACAGCCCAACAGATCCGCGCCGGAGTCGCACAAATGAGAGCGGAACAGAACGGTGATGTAGCGGTACTGCAATCTGCGAAAGTACGCTTCGATTTACCCTACCGAACAAACTATGACCGCGATCTAAAAGAGCGTCTGCAACTTCTAGGTACGGTGGCTCATTCGAAGAACGTGACAGTAGCTGATTCAAAAGAATTTTTTCTGAATTTAGCTCGCAACAAGAACGAAAACATTTTAGTTCGTCGCCAGGCTTACAAGCACTGGCTGAAACTTTCTTCGCCAAATAGCGCAAGCCTTGTTCGCTTAGCGACATTTTCAGATGAAACCATGCTGGAGTCTCTTACTGAGGGCCAGAACTGATATTGTCCAAACGGTTCCACAAAAGGTGATCAGCCAATACAAGCCATGTCATAGCCTCAACTACCGGAACTGCGCGCGGAACGATACATGGATCATGTCTTCCTGCTTTAGCCACGTCTTTGATGGAAGAGGTCGGTTTAAAACCTACAGCAAATGTCACCTTCTCACCCGTCGTGATGCCGCCTCTTATGCCGCCATAATTAGGGGAATTCATTTCTTTGTGAAAATCCTGGCCGGACTTCAGCGTTGCTGAAAAACCGTCGCCAAAATCGAATGCGGTGGTCGCGCCAATGCTGATCATCGCAGAAGCCAGATCAGATTTGAACTTGTGAAACACTGGCTGCCCTAAACCCGCCGGCAATCCCATAACTTGCGCTTCGACTTGCCCACCATAGCTTTCGCCTTCGGTCTTTGCTTTTTCCAGTAGCTGAACAACTTCATCCTGCAATTTGACAGAAGGGAACCGCGTTGGAAACTCATCTACATTAATATTCCATAATTGTTCTTTTTCAAAATCGCTGAGGCTGAAGGGCCCGATCTGAAGCGCGTAAGCACGGACCTGAAGTGTGGGAACTAATTTATTACACAGCATTTCGGCAACTGATCCCGCAAGGACTCTGCAAAGAGTCTCACGTCCCGAAGAACGGCCTCCACCCCTGTGATCCACATGAGAAAACTTGGATTTCCAAGTGTCATCTGCGTGACCAATGCGGGCTTCACTTTTTATTTTGCTATAGTCCTCAGAACGCTGGTCACGATTTTTAACAACTATACAAATTGGAGTTCCCAACGTTTTATTTTCAAAAACACCGCTTAGAACTTCGGGAAGATCTTCTTCATTTCGCGAAGTTGTAACCGAACTTTGCCCAGGCCTTCTTCTTTGAAGATTCTTTAAAATGGTATCAGTGCTGAATTCCAGTCCTGCAGGGCACCCGTCGATCACAACTCCATAGGCAGGCCCGTGACTTTCGCCAAAACTTGTGACTTGAAATATTTGACCGAAACTATTCGCGCCCATTTATATCCTCTTTTACGTTTTTGGTTATGTTTCTTTTAACGTCCAAAATTTTTGTTGTTCTAAAGCCTGAGCTTTAAACATTTCCAAACCCGACTTATAACTAAGCTTTTTGTTCGCCGCAAATTCTAAACCCATTGAATTATCAGTGTAATTCAAGTCAATCACCTTACTAACCTTTAGCGTATCTGGCGGAAACAATGTTTTGTGAGACCTTGGAGCAGCCCAAATCAGACAGTCAAAATCCTGCGAGAGTACCGGCCCGCTTCGCGGAAGTCCCGTCTGGCTGGAAAAGCAAGTCGCATCCGGTAAAACGCTTTTCATCATTTGAAGAGTACCGCCGCCACCCCAAATAACTACCCGCGAGTTTTTTTCAAGTTCCCTTACCAGAACTGAAAAACCCTCGGTATCTGTATTGTGAAGCTGCATTTGATCACCGGCCCAATAGATCGTGTTAGCAGCCTGGAGCGCAGTAGCACGGGCGCTCTTTACAGACGGCAAATGAAATACCGCCTCTTTCAAAGGTGATGTCACAGCCATGTAAGCGCAGCCTAAAGACTTGATAAATTTCAAAGCTTCCGCCAGCTCGTTTGGTTGAATTTCCACTTTGCTGAAGAAGCTTTTTCTTTTTTTGAAAAAATCCATATGCTCTGCAGGGGAACGTGAAAAATAAACGGGGTACCCGATGACCGCAGCCCATTTAGACGGTCTATCAACCGGCATGTTCAGCCACTCATATAATGACGGCTGGTCTGCAACATCTGAACTCTTAACAAAATTTAAAGTTTGAAAATACTTAGATACTAATCGGTACCATAGCCAACGGCCGCCTAATGAACGTGGTAAAAAGCTGCGGTTTAACGGATCTTCCTGTTGCCACTTAAAGCCCTTTTCCAATTCTGAAAAACCATTTACTAACGGACAAAGTTTTAAGTGAGCTTGCCCTGAGAATTCCTTTAACTGATGGATACCGGTTTGAATACTATCGGAGTGCGAAGAAACGATGTCAGCTTTTTCGTGCAAATACAAATAGTCAAAATCAGTCTTCACATTCTGCGGAATTTCATAATCTATTTTGTTTCTTACCGAAACCAAAAAAATATGCTCCGGATGATTTTTAACAATGTCGTGAATTTGGCGACCGGTCAAAAGATCCGTTCTCAGCTCGATATGTTTAAAGCGGCTGACGGACTCCTGAAGATTATGAAGATCGGCCTGTTGAAGTGTGTAGTAGGCATCTTCAATATAAAAACGCTTATTTAGTAATAGCGCTTCGGTTGTGTCGGCTCCGGCAATGCCCTCAGGAATTTGATAAGCGAAGTCACTTCTCTTTACAAAATTTTTATGGCGCAGTTCGAAACGCTTTTTGTATTCATCCAAAGGAGAAAGATTAGGTTCAAGCCGTGGGCGGTTCAAAAAGATCCTGCCATCGCGGTCGGTAATTCTACAGACAAATACCACTTCAATATCATCTTGAATGAATTCGGGATCAAATCCCGCTCCGACAGCAATAACAAAAATTTTATTTTCACTGATCAATTGCGTGAACACTTCTTTTTCTTTAAGACGAAACTGAGGTTCCCCTTTATTTTCAAAATACTGAGAAGGGCTAAGCCCGGTTCGCTTTTCAATTTCCAGATCCAGGTCGAAGTGACCAACTTCAGGAAAATATTCAAGATGCCGCTTCAATAAACTTGTTTTGCCCACTCCTCTGTGGCCGATTAATACTCTTTTCATAAACCGACATCGCTCCAAAAATTCGGGTAACTCTTGGCCACGCAATTCCTGTTCTGAATCTGAATATTAAAGCCGAAAAGCTTAAACAAACCGGCGGCCATGGCCATACGGTGATCGCCTGACGGATCGAAGGTCACAGGTTTTTTTAATTCAGTAAAGCTTCGGCCATAAATGACCATTCCCCCGGAAAGTTCTTCGAAGCGGGTTCCGCAAAGCCTTAACAGCTCTGCGGTTTTTGCCAGGCGGTCAGATTCTTTTACTTTCAGATGTTCTGCGCCGAATATTCTGGATTTTCCTTCGCCAAGAGCGCACAAAGCGCTTAGCACCGGAAATAAATCCGGCGAATTACCGATTTCCATTTCACAGCCGGCCCAAGTATTATGTTTCTCAATTTTGAATTTTCCATCGTCGGCTGAATATTTAATATTCATCTGATCAAAGGCTTTTAGAAAGGCGAGATCAGGCTGCGAAGTATGTCGAGGCCAATTTAGAATTTCGGCTGATCCGTTAACCACAGCTGCAGCTGCCAGAGAAAACGCGGAACTGATATCTGCTTCAGGAACTAAACTTGTAACTTCGGGCTGCTGGCCCTTTGCAACTGTAATTGAAAGAGAAGAAATATTTTCGGAAATCTGCAGGTTCATTCCAGCTGCCTTAAGAAGTTCTAAAGTCATCTTCAAATACTCTTCAGACTTTACAGGCTTTGGAACATAAACGGTTAAATCATCAGACAACCGCCAACAACTGAGCAATAATCCTGAAACGAACTGGCTGGAAAGCCCGGCATCGCAAGTAATCGCCGTTCCGGTGCCCCAGCCACGGCTTTCAATTTCAAAATGATCTTCACGTTGAACGCATTGAACGCCAAGTTGTTTCAACACATCACTCAAAGGAATTTGCGGCCTGGTCAGCAACTGCTTATCAGCAAAGACCTTCCAACGGCCTTCTAGCCTTGAAATCAAAAAGACAAAAAAGCGAAAGCTCGTCCCGCCCTGGCCCAGTTGATATTCAGTTGTTTTACCTGCAGAAAGCAATGCGGCCTTCAAATGCTTAACATCTTCAGCATCAGAAGTAACAGGCAAAGGCCGGTTAGCAAAATAATAAATGATCTGCGCCCGGTTAAGCCACGACTTAGATAAAATCATGTCACCCTTGTAACTGAACATTAATGAGCCTTCTGTCTTTTAAATTCAGATGTAATATTCGCCAGGGTTACTTTTTTACGTACGCACCGGCCGATTTTATTTATAAAAATAAAGTCCAGTGTTGATTCACCGGTTAACTTCTTGTCTTTCTTCAGCAGTTCTTCAACTTTTTTTGAGTTCAGGCCCCTTAGCGCTTCAGACAAAGTTTTTTCAACCTTCAACTTTTGAGTCATTTTAACAATTCGCGCATGCTCTGACTTATTTAAAATTCGAAGTTGTAAGCTCCAATTGGCTGCGAACTCTAATCCTAACAAAACGCAAACTCCATGCGGCCAGCCATAATGTGATTCGAATACATGGCCCATTGTGTGGCCAAGATTCAATAATCTTCTTAATCCTAATTTTTCGTTTGGATCTTTTTCTACAATGGCATACTTGTGCGCCACCAGCTTTTCAAGGCGCTTCCAAATTTGCGATCCACTAAAGATTTTTTTCTGCGTTTCAATTTCAGTAAATAATTTTTCATCAAAAAGCACCGCGGTTTTTACAACCTCACCCATGGCTTCGCTTAGACGGGCTTCCGGCTGAGTGTTAAGAAGCTCCTTGCAAAGATAAACTCTTTCAGGCGGATAAAATGTACCAACCTGATTTTTTACGCCTTCAAAATTTAATCCGTTCTTCCCGCCGTGGGCGGAATCAACAGCAGACAGCCATGTAGAAGGAATATGAATAAGGCCCCGCCCCCGCAAATAAACACTGGCGAGAAACCCGACGAAGTCTCCAACGCTGCCTCCACCAACAGAAACAAATGTCAGTTGCGTGGACTGAGGAATATTTAGCTTTGTAATTTTCTTTAGCACCTGATTAAAACTATCCACCGTTTTAAGAGATTCTCCTGACTTAAGCGCAACCGAGTATTTAAACTTGCTCGCCCATGTCTTAAAAACCGCTTTGGAAGCCAGAACTGAATCATAAAACAGCACGCTTTCCGCTGGAAACCGGCTTCGGGACGGCAGTTTTGAGAGGTAGACCACAGGTCTGGACATAGGGGGCTTAATCTAGTCCTATTTAGCTATGATATCAAGCGTTGGATAATGGACAAAATCAGTCTATAACCCTATTGTATTAGCTTTTACAACCGAGAGGAATATATGCAGAAAATTAAGGTAGCCAACCCCGTTGTTGAACTTGATGGCGACGAAATGACACGCATCATTTGGAAGTTTATTAAAGATAAATTAATTCTTCCTTACTTGGATATTGATATTAAGTACTTCGATTTAGGCATGGAGTACCGGGATAAAACGAACGATCAAGTTACGGTTGATGCTGCCGAAGCTATTAAAAAATATAACGTTGGTATCAAATGCGCGACGATCACTCCGGATGAAGCGCGTGTAAAAGAATTTAATCTGAAGCAAATGTGGAAATCACCGAATGGAACTATCCGCAATATTTTAGATGGTACCGTATTCCGTGAGCCGATCATTTGCAAAAACGTTCCTCGTTTGGTTCCTAACTGGACAGCGCCAATTTGTATCGGCCGTCACGCCTTCGGTGACCAATACCGTGCTACTGACTTCGTTACTAAGGGTAAAGGCAAACTGACTATTACTTTCGAGGGCGAAAACGGCGAAAAAATTTCCCACGAAGTTTACAACTTCAAAGGTGATGGCGTTGCGCTTGCAATGTACAACACTGACGAATCTATCAAAGGTTTTGCGCGATCATGCTTTAATACAGCGATTATGAAAAAATGGCCTTTGTATTTATCTACAAAAAATACGATTTTGAAAAAATATGACGGCCGCTTCAAAGATATTTTTGAAGATATCTATCAAAAAGAATTCAAAACTCAGATGGATTCAATCGGCATCACTTACGAACACCGTTTGATCGATGACATGGTGGCTTCTGCGTTGAAATGGAACGGCAACTTTGTATGGGCCTGCAAAAACTACGACGGCGACGTGCAGTCTGATACCGTTGCGCAAGGCTTCGGTTCACTTGGTTTAATGACTTCTGTTTTGATTACTCCGGACGGTAAAACAATGGAATCAGAAGCAGCTCACGGAACAGTGACTCGTCACTACCGTATGCACCAACAGGGCAAACCAACCTCAACTAACCCTATCGCTTCTATCTTCGCATGGACACGAGGACTTGAACACCGTGCTAAGCTTGATAACAATCAGGCCTTAGACCGATTTGCCAAGACTCTTGAAAAAGTTTGCATTGAAACTGTTGAGTCTGGAAAAATGACAAAAGATCTGGCTGTATGTATCTATGGAGACAAAGTTTCTTCAGATCAGTATTTAAATACAGAGCCGTTCCTTGATGCAATTGATTCGAATTTGAAAAAAGCGATGATGCTTTAGTTTCTAACTTCAGTTAAAAATAAAAAGCCGGAATCAATTCCGGCTTTTTTTATTCTAAATGTAAAATATATTATGGCCGAGCTACGCTTGCAGGTAGACGATTGCTTCTTCGCTTTTCTTCCAATGCATCTGCTAAAGCTTTAATTCTGGCGGCTTGGTCTGGCGGCATCTCTTTTAAAAAGTTAACCGGATCCGCCTTATAACGCTCCATCAAGGCCTGCGGATTATCCTGCCGTACAACCCAATCAAGAATTTCGGCGGAAATGGCGTACATCTCTTCTTTGTAATCTCTGTTTCCCATCACTGTAATCGTCGTAAGGACATCAACTTTTTTTGCTTCTTTGCTATCCTTAATCAGGACGGCTCTTTGCGTAGGATCAGTTAACTGCTGCTTGGTTTGATCAAGCGCCTTCTGTTGAATTGCGTCTAAAGCAAAAGATTGAAATGAAAAACAGGTAAGAAGCAATAATAAGTATTTCATACGATTATTATCGGTCGTAAATTTAAAAATCTAAAACTTTTCTCGTTTTAAGACAGTTACCGGCCGCGAAGTTTAGGGTCAAGCTGGTCTCGAAGGCCATCACTCATTAACTGCGTCGATAGAATGAGCAACAGCAGGCAGGCCCCCGGAAGAGTCATCAATTGCGGAGCCGTTTCAATATACGTTTTAGCGTCGCTCAACATCGTTCCCCACTCAGGATAAGGTGCAGGAATTCCTAAACCTAAGAACCCGAGCGCAGCCGTATTCAAAATCGCTTCACTACAGCAAACCGCAGTTTGAACCAGGATTGGCGTAATGCAATTAGGGAAAATATGAGAAATCATAATACGCGCGTCGGACGCACCTAAAGCACGGGCTGAAACGATATAATCCTTGCTGGCTTCAACAAGAGCCGCGCTTCTGACAAGTCGGTACATTATCGGAATTGAAACAAGCGTCACACTTAATATCGTGTTCATGACTCCGCCACCTAAGATGGCAACAACGAACAACGCTAACAGCAAGCTCGGCATTGCTTGAATGGCATTCATGATCTGAACAATCACCTGGTCCACTTTCCCGCCATAAAAGCCGGAAGCAACACCTAGTGTAGCGCCAATAACGATGGCTATACCACCCACTAAAATACCAATTCCTAAAGACAACTGAGCGCCGATCAAAAGGCGGCTCAAAAGATCTCGCCCCAGGTCATCCGTTCCCAACCAGTATTGTGACGACGGCTTCATTAAAGCAGCGTTTTCAAAAACTTCTCTATAACTGTATGGGGTCCAAATAAATGCGATCAAGGCTACAAGCACAAAAAAACTGAAAATAAAAAGTCCGATAAGGAAACTTCTGTTACCTAAAAGCTTAGACATTACAATTTCTCTCTTAATTTTGGATTTACCAACTTAATAGCTTCATCTGTCACAAAATTAACTATAATAATAATTAACATAGAATAAAAAATTCCGGCTTGAACCGCAGGGTAATCACGCGCCTCGATACTTTTGATTAACCACCGCCCCATGCCCGGCCATGAGAAAATGGTTTCGGTCATGATCGCACCGGTTAAAAGCTGACCGAAGGCCAAACCCAGTGCCGTCAAAATTTGTGGCATTGCATTTTTAAAAATATGTTTAAAAATAACCTGTAAAGGCTTAAGACCTTTGGCGCGAGCTGTGCGAATGTAATCTTCTTTTTGAATATCAATGAAGGCAGATCTTGTTACACGAACAATCAACGCCAGGGAAATTGTTCCCAAAACAAATGCCGGAAGCACCAAGTGTTTTAACGCAGAAAATATCGCCGACTTATCTTCAGCGTAGAATGAATCAATTAAGAAAAATCCCGTGCGGTACGGAATATCATATTCAACCCCGATACGGCCCGATACCGGGAATAACCCCAACGTTACGGCAAAAAAGAAAATGACTATCAATGCCCACCAAAATACCGGCATAGCGAAACCGATAGTTGAAAGACTGACAGCCCCATAATCCCAAAAAGAATTTCTTTTTACGGCAGCAAGAATTCCAAGTACGACCCCAAAAATTGATGACCATAAAATGGCGAAGAATGCCAATTCAAATGTTGCCGGCCAAAAAACTCTGAATTCATCCGTGATGGGCTGTTTCGAAACGATCGATTCACCGAACTCACCGCGCAGGGCATTGCCGGTAAAAATCAAATATTGCTCTACGATAGATTTGTCTAATCCGAGATTCTTTTTAATCTGAGCAATTGTTTCTTCCGAAGCTCCCCGTTCACCGATCAGGTGAAGAACCGGGTCTCCGGGAATCAGCCTGATGATTGAAAAGCTCATCAAGCTGATAAAAATAAATGAAAGTAAAAGTCTGAATAGTTTACTTAAGATCAACACTTTGGAAGTTTTCGTGACCGAATGGATCGATTTTATAACCAACAACTTTATCAGAAATAACAACATTCGCTTTTGCGTGAGCCAGTGCATACCAAGGCTTCATTTCATTAAATATGACTTGAGCCTTTTGATAGTAGCCAGTACGTGCCGCCATGTTTGAATCTTCTTTTGCTTTTTGAATTAAAGCATCGAAATCTTTATCACACCAGCGAGCCAAGTTACTTCCGGTTTTGATTGAAGAGCAGCTTAACAAAATGTTCATGAAATTATCAGGGTCACCATTGTCGCCTGTCCATCCCATTTGAATCATTTGATGTTCGCCTTTTCTTGATTTCTCAAGATACACAGGCCAGTCGTAAGTAACTAATTTTACTTTTACGCCAATTTTCGCAAGGTCAGCTTGAATCAATTCACCAAGTTTTTTACCCCCCGGCAAATAAGGGCGAGTTACCGGCATGTACCAAAGTTCTGTTTCAAATCCATTTGGTAAACCCGCTTGTGTAAGAAGTTCTTTCGCTTTCGCTACATCGTACGCATGCGGTTTTGTAGAATTATTAAAAGACCACATTGATGGCGGGATCGGATTTTTAGCGGCTGTTCCCTGAGATTGATAAATCAAATCAATGTAAGACTTCTGGTTCATGGCCATTGATAAAGCCTGACGAACTTTCGCATCATTGAATGGCTTCTTTTCGGCATTGAAAGCAACGTAAGCTACATTCAAACCTTCAAGCGAAACAATCTTAGCATTCGGCAATTTTGCAATTTGCGGAAGATCTTGCGGCTGAGGCTGAGTCATCACATGACATTCGCCTGATTTCATTTTTTGTAAACGTACCGTTGGATCCGTTACGATAACATAAACTAAATTTTCAATTTTTGGTTTTCCGCGAAAATACTGAGCATTCGCTGTGTAACGAATGGCAGAATCTTTTTGGTAAGATTTAAAAACGAATGGGCCAGTGCCGATTGGCGCTGTCTCTAATGCTTTAAGACCTTTGCCGGATTTGATCAGCGACTCAGCGTATTCTTTTGAAAGTATACTTGCGAAGTCCATTGCCAAGTCAGCCAAGAAAGGTGCTTCAGGGCGTTTCAATTTGAAAGTCACAGTGTAATCATCAACTTTTACAACGTCTGCGATGATGAGCCCAAGATCCATACCGTTAAAGTATTCGTAGTTCGCAGCCGGAATCGAAAGCGGGTGCTTCGTGTCTAACTGAGATTTAAAAGTGTACACCACATCATCCGCATTGAACGGACGCGTTGGTTTAAACATCGCATTTGAGTGAAACTGAACATTTTTTGCCAGCTTAAAAGTAAAAGATTTTTTATCCGGAGCAATAGTCCATGACTCTGCTAAACCGGGGCCGACTTCTGTGCTTCCGTACTTAAATTCAACCAGGCGATTGAAAATAGTTTGAGCGCTTGAATTCATGCTCACGCCATCAGTAACGATTTGCGGATTGAAGGAAGATGGAGAACCTTCCATACAAAAGACAAAGTTTTGAGCAGCAAAAGCGTAGCTCGAAGCGAAAAGAATAAATGCCATAAAAGTCATTTTCATAATCAGTCCTTTTTTAAAATAAATTTCTGACGTAGGATGGCACAAGAATGAATCTTCTTCAACTTTACAATGCGTCTAAACAATACGGGTCAAAGGTGCTGTTCGACCGGGCGCAATTTTCTGTCAATGACAACGAACACATCGGTGTGATCGGCCCAAATGGCGCCGGGAAGACCACCTTGTTCAAAATTCTTGTTGGGGAAGAGTCCTTAGACACCGGAGAGATCACCAAAGCCAGCGGTCTGCGCATTGGTTATCTGG
Source organism: Pseudobdellovibrio sp. (assembly GCA_025449725.1). Classification (GTDB taxonomy): domain Bacteria; phylum Bdellovibrionota; class Bdellovibrionia; order Bdellovibrionales; family Bdellovibrionaceae; genus Pseudobdellovibrio. The sequence goes on along the minus strand of JANWIU010000020.1, from coordinate 6,577 downwards.
AACAGGAATCCGATTGGACACTGCGCCAGATTGCCGAGGACTATCTTGTTGAAAAATGCATCAAACCTATTTGGGAGTTAAAGCAAATCGGCCTCAGCATGGGCCTTACTGAAGATCATTTCGGCAGACCGCTCAGCGAGCTCAGTGGCGGTTATCGAATGAGAATGAAACTGGTTTATCTTATCGGGCTAGAGCCGGATCTTATGCTGCTGGATGAGCCCACAAACTTTTTGGACCTGGAAAGTATTATTGCTCTTGAAAATTTTTTGCAGGATTACAAAGGTGCTTTTTTATTAATTTCTCATGACCGGGAATTCCTGCGCAGAACAACTGAGTACACTTTGGAAGTTGAAAACCAGGAAATCGTAAAGTTTCCCGGCCATATCGACGATTACTTCGAACAAAAAGAAGAACTGCAAAAACTACAGATACAAAAAGCCAGCAACCTGGAACAAAAAAGAAAACATCTGCAGGATTTCGTAGACCGCTTTCGCGCCAAAGCCACAAAGGCACGACAAGCACAAAGTCGCATGAAGCAGCTCGATAAAATGGAGACCATTGAAATTAAACCCTTGGCGGTTAGAAGCCGCATTCACCTTCCTGAGCCGGTACAAACCGGGAAAGAAGTGTTAAGCCTTAGCGGTGCGGAGCTTGGGTATCCGGGAAAAACGGTTTTAAGAAATGTGAATATGCATTTTGAACGAGGCGGTCATTACGGCATCGTTGGGTTTAATGGCGCCGGAAAATCCACTCTCTTGAAGTCTCTTGCTGGCCGCCTACCTTTACTTAAGGGCGAAGCGAAGACCGGCTACAAAGTTGAAATTTCTTATTTTGCCCAGCACCTGACAGACGAACTTTTGCTTGAAGACACTGTTTTGGATTCACTTCAGCGAAAAGCCTATCGCGACACAACGGCACAAGAAATTCTGAATATTGCCGGCTCCCTTTTATTTTCCGGCGATGATATTCATAAAAAAGTAAAAGTGCTTTCGGGCGGAGAAAAAACGCGGGTGGCCTTAGGACAAATGCTTTTGCAAAAGAAGCCCGTCTTACTGATGGACGAGCCGACGAATCATTTGGATTTCGCAACGGTGCAGGCTTTGGCTGAAGCTTTACAGCGGTTTCAAGGTACGTTGATGGTTGTTAGCCACGACAGAAGCTTTATTAAAATGGTTTCTTCTAAGATTGTCGAAATTCGTGACGGCTTTGTCGAAATCTATCCGGGTAATTACGACGAATATTTATGGAGCCTCGAAAAAGGTGCGTTGAAAGAACGTTTTGCCGCCAACGAAAAGATTCGCCAATCCGAAGTAAAGCCGGTCGCGGCTACAGAAGCCAAATTCAATTACAAAGAAATACAAAAAAGAATTTCCGGCGAAATTAAAGAGCTCCAACGTAAGATTCTAAAAACCGAAGAAATTTTATTTAACCTTAATAAGAAGCTGGACGACCTGAATCATCAGTTGTTGCAAGTACAAGGTGTTCAAGCTCAGCAGGCCGCCATTGAATCTGCCAGCATCTCAAAGCAAATTCAGGAAACGGAAGAAGTGCTGCTGACCCACATGGAAGGTCTTGAAATTAAGGAAAGAGAATTAAATGAGCTCGTCGCAAGGAAGTAGCTTACCTTACCGTGGCGATATTGACGGCTTGCGAGCCCTCGCCGTAATGGGCATCATTGCATTTCACGCTTTTCCAGGAATATTTTCTAACGGCTACGTAGGCGTAGATGTCTTCTTTGTCATTTCGGGATTTCTGATAACTTCAATTATTTTAAATCAGTCATTGGATGATAACTTCAGTATCTTAAATTTTTACGGACGTCGGATTAAGCGAATTATTCCGCCCTCCCTTTTAGTTTTAGGGACTGTTATATTAGTCGGAACTTTTACTCTGTTTTCGTATGAGTTCTCTTCACTTAGATCTTACATAAAGCCCGCTGTCGGTTTCTATGTAAACTTTCGATTAATGGAAGATGTCGGTTACTTTACGTTTCAAAATTCGTCTAAGCCACTGTTGCATTACTGGTCCCTTGCTGTGGAGGAACAATTTTATATTATCTGGCCGTTGCTTTTTACGGCTGCATATAAATGGATTGAGAAAAAACCTGCAAATCCCGTAAGGACGGCGAACCGGCTGAGCTTAATCATTCTTGTATTTCTGATTCCATCTCTGGTTTATTTTATAAATACTCAGGCAGATAGTTACTTCTCGGGATTTGCACGGGCTTGGGAACTACTGATGGGCTGCCTGGCTGCCACGTTATACTTTCTACTTAACTTTCCGGCGGGACCATCCGGACGTTACTTAAAATATTCCGGTATTATGGGCATCACGGGATTCTTGCTGCTCGCAGCCAGTCTGATTGCGGATCCTAAATATGCTACGATTTTCGCAATCTGTCAGTTTGCGGATAGAAAGTATGCTACGATATTCGCCGTCACTGCCGCTTTTTTCCTGGTCATTTCTTCCGAAAACAGTCCTGGCAAATATCTTTTAAGGTTAAAGGCAATGAAATACCTGGGATTAATAAGCTTTTCGCTTTACTTATGGCACTGGCCGGTTCTTTCTATGTACCAACTGTTTAAACTTCGCGTTTCAAATTTTGAAATTATCGGTTTAATTGTTTTTATTTTCCTTCTGTCTTCACTTTCTTATCACATGTTAGAAAAGCCTTTAAAAGAAATGAACTGGGATCTTGTTTCTCCTAACGGAAAGTACAACTTCAAGAATTTCTATCCGATAGCAGGGTGTTTTCTGATTTCAATTTATTTTTATTCGGCTAATTTTAACAAAATTCCCGATATGTTTATCAATGAACATCAGATTATTTCGGACAACGAGCTTCCAATTAACAAAACCTGTACTTTGGCCAATTTCGAAAACGAAGAAAAATACACAAGCTGGTGCTACTCTCCCAATCTTATCAAAGCAAAACAAGGGCTGATTATCGGAGACAGTCAGGCACATTCCCTTTATCGCGGAATGGTAAAAGAAAGCGAATCCATTTCCTGGCATTTAGTAGCCTCGGAAGAGTGTTCTCCGTATCCGATTCCATCGATTTATGCCTTCTGCCGGAGAATAATACAGGAAACTTTTGACAATTTGAAATTGCATCCCGAAATTAAATTTGTAGTGTTCGTAATGGCCAATCACAAATTTATAGAAAATCAAGATACCCTTTTAAAAACGCAGGTAAAAAATGAAATCGTAAGTCAATTGCGGCTGCTGGCGGCCGGTGGAAAGAGAATATACCTTGTGCGGCCGATTCCGGAGTTTCCAGTTAGCATAGCTGACTGTACCAGACAAAGGTTTCCATTTTACAAAGTTTTTGATAACTCCGAAAACTGCAAACTCGACAAAAAATTGTGGCTGAAGTCGTCTTTTGGATTTTATAGCTTTATTGATAGCTTAAAATCTGAAATTCCGAATATCACTGTATTAGACGGAACAGATATAACCTGTGATGCAACTGAATGTCATGCAGCCAGATTAGGTAAAACCATTTTCAATGATACGACACATCTCTCATTTGAAGGAAGCCGACAAACTTCCCGGCAGTTTCTAAAGGCTTTTGAAGCCGCGAGCCGGCAGTAACTTAACTACATGAAGTTCACAGCAACGAATTATAAAGGAAAAAGAAAAAAATGACCTCGCCGCAAAAAAGTGAAATGTCCTACCGACGTGACATTGATGGCTTACGCGCCCTGGCTGTCCTAGGGACAATTGCTTTTCACTGTTACCCGGGAATTTTTACCAATGGCTATATCGGTGTCGATGTATTCTTTGTCATTTCGGGATTTCTCATTACATCAATCATTCTCAATAAATCTTTAAAGAATAAGTTCAGCATTTTAAATTTCTATAGCCGACGGATTAAACGAATTTTGCCACCTGCTCTTTTAGTACTGGGGGCTGTCACATTCGTCGGAATCTTCACCTTATTTGCAAATGAATGGCGATCCTTGCAGTCTTACATCGCACCTGCTGCAGGTTTTTATGTGAATTTTAAATTATTGGAAGATACTTTTTATTTCTCCGTCATGAGCCAATACAAGCCACTGCTTCACTACTGGTCTTTAGCGGTCGAAGAACAATTCTATCTGCTTTGGCCATTGGTATTTTCCTTCCTTTATAAGTTTTTAGGTAAAACTCCTGCTGACTCTGTTAACCTGGCCCGCCGTTTAAGTTTAGGTATTTTTGTATTGTTAATCCCATCGCTGACTTACTTTCTTATTTCCACGGACGATCTCTATTTTTCTTCTGCGGCCCGCATTTGGGAGTTAATGATGGGTAGTATGGCGGCTACTTTTTATTATCTTTTGAATAATTCCGAAGAAGCTTACAAACAATACTTAAAATATTCAGATGCAATGAGCATCGGCGGATTTTCACTTTTGGCAATCAGTCAGTTGGCCGAAAGAAAATATGCCATCACCTTAGGAGTTATAGCCGCGTTTTTTCTGGTTATCTCTCCTGAAAACAGCCGAGGTAAAGGTTTTCTTAAGCTGAATTCTATGAATTATCTGGGGCTGATGAGTTTTTCTCTTTATTTATGGCACTGGCCGGTCCTTTCGTTTTATCATATGTACAAACCGGAAGTTTCAAATCTTGAAACATTCAGTTTGATTATTCTGATTTTTGCATTATCTACCCTTTCTTATCTTTTTGTAGAAAAGCCCTTAAAAAACCAAAGCTGGGATCTCGTTTCAGGAACCGGAAAGTACAATCTTAAAAACATTTTTCCCATTGCGGGTTGTCTGTTCGTTTCACTTTATTTCTATTCCGCCAACTTTATAAAAATTCCTGATTTGTTCACCAATGAGTTCAGTTACGCTGACGAAAATGATCTTCCGATTCACAAAAGCAAAGTCGTGACTAGCCTTGAAACTGAAGAAAAAATTGAACGATGGGTTTTTTCAGAAAACATTGTAAAAGCTGATCAAGGACTTCTGCTTGGCGACAGCCAGGCCGCCGAGCTTTACTTAGGCATGGTGACCGAAAGCCAGTCTGTATCTTGGCATCTGGTGTCGGCTGAAGCGTGCTCCCCTTACCCAATTCCTACCATGTACGAATTCTGCAGGAATATCATCGATGATTCGTTGAAGAATTTGGAATCTCATCCCGAAATTCAGTATATAGTTTTTGCAATGGCTAATCATAAGTTTTTGGAAAACCGGGAAACTTTTTTAGATCCCGAAGTAAAAAAGCAAATTGTAACCAAACTTCAAAAGCTTGTGAGCCTGAATAAAAAAATAGTCCTTTCACGGCCGACTCCGGAATTCCCGAAGAGTGTCAATTCCTGCAGCCGGCAAAGGTTTTCATTTTACAAAGTTTTTGATAATTCCAAATACTGCAAGCTGGATAAAAAATGGTGGGTGCAGTTTTCTTCTGAGTTTAACGGTTTTATCGATTCACTAAAGGCCGAAGTTCCTGAGATTGTGATAATTGACGGAACCGATATTGTTTGTGACGATTCCGAATGCCATGCAGCCAGAGACGGCAAAGCCCTTTACTTTGATATGAGTCATTTGTCCTATGAAGGAAACCGTCAGCTATCGCGGAAGATTTTAAATTCTGTTAAATAGGAAAACTGCAGACCGAAGACCAAACTACATAAAATTAACTGCAAATGAGAACATCGGAATCACTTCTTTTTGGGTTGCATTAATGCTGCTGTCTACTCCGTTAGTTGTGGCATCCGTGTAAGTGAAATTCTTGATCGCAAACATGAGGCCGACGTAAAAGCTGGAAGTTACTTTTGATAAAAATCCAAGGTCGAATTCGTAACCACTGCCCTTATATTCAGTACCGCCGAATGCGTATTTGCTGGTTGGATAATAAATGTAATTCAAATAGAAATCTTTTTCAGAGTAATACCCTACAGCCAACCCCATACTTGTGCGGTTGGCGTCCGAAGAATCATTTGCTGACAAAGCATAGGCTACACCATAGGCCCAATTCTTTTCTACACGTATGAGTCGAAAATCCGTATCCGTTATTTTATCTTGGAATGTAGAGCCGTTATCGTTGTAATCACGGGTTAAATAAATGGTGTTCAACTGCACCAAAGTTGACTTAAACAGATCCGCTTGTGCTATCAATGAAATAAAAAACGCCGTAACAAATATTAAATTTTTCATAGTGGTTTTAGGTTAATCAAGTTTTAACTGGAAAAGTAGTTTTAAATTCAGACAGTCAAAATAAGATAATAGTTGTGGCGAATCCATCACACGTCTTGAAGTGAATCAACACCAATGGACCACGTCGCGCCCTTTTGATTTTAACCACTCATTGGCCTTCGAAAACGGCTTTGAATCGAAGAATCCGCGGTGCGCGGACAATGGAGATGGATGCGGGCTTTCAATTACCAAATGGCGTTGCCGATCGACAAAACCGGCTTTTTTCTGTGCGTAGGCACCCCATAAAATAAAAACGGTGTTATCTGTTTTTTCATTAACGACGGAAATGACCTTATCTGTGAACTTCTCCCAGCCTTTTCCTTCGTGAGAAGCCGCCTTGTCTTTTTCGACGGACAAAACACTGTTCAGAAGCAGCACTCCCTGCTTAGCCCATTTGG
>JANWIU010000019.1 GCA_025449725.1 Pseudobdellovibrio sp. | reverse complement strand
TATCCGGATCTCAATGACTCATGTAAGGACGCTTTGGATTTATTTTTAAAAAAATATCCGCTGTTTGTCGAATGCAACTCTCTATTTGCAGAGCCGGGTTATTCCACTGCTCGGACGGGAATCCATATGACTGATGTTGGATTTACTGCGGCCTGCACCTATATGCTAAGCCTTGGGTACAACTATTTTATGGGGTGTCCGAACGAAAAATTCAAAACGCAAAGATTTGTAGAGAAGTTCGGAAGCTTTCCACAGGATTTTAAGTTTGTTCACCCCAAAATCCCGGACCCGCACATGTTAGTGCTTCTTGAAAATTTTAACTTACCGCACATTTGGGATGTTTATCAAAAGCATCAATCGCTTTTAGATAATGCGCTTTGGGTGACGCCGTTGAACCTTCAGCCATCATCCTTCGGGGAGTTTATAAGAAGTGCAGAGATGAGCCGGCCTGAAACCCTACAGGCTTCGTAGCCGGAAGTTCATTAAATTTTATTAAATAAGACGCTTCAATTCGGTTTGAGAAGGCCTGAACCGTATGCTTCGGCACAACCGGAGTCAGTTTTGAAAGAAACGGATACCACCCGGAAAGTAAATGGCGATAACGCTCTAAACGAAGAATTTTTTCGAGGCTCCACTTTTCCTGGTAGTGCTTATCGAACTGAAACTTAGATCGTATTAAAACCTGAGACTTCTCTAACTCAAAGGTATATTCGAAATTGCTGTCAAAGAGAGTGATATTCTGAGCCAGAACTTCATAGCATTCATAGTAATTGCAGGCTTTTTTAAACCTATCTCCGAGAGAGGTGCCTTCAATTCCTAAAAATAACATGCCCGCCAAGCTGTCTATCTCAGTCTGGCTTAAATCGGTTTTTGCCAATGCGTCCAGCAAGTCCACAAAGTAATTGATACTGATCTTGTTATCAATATTGGCGTAAATAAGTGGAGAAATATTCAAGCTTCTCAAAAGCTGATCACTGAAGTGCTGGCCGCGGGTCAAAGTCAGATATTTAACAATGTGTGCTGAAGAGCGAACGTAGCTGAACTGGTTTTGAGAATACTTTTCAGGTAAAGCTTCAGAAGATTCAAAAAGCCTTTTGCGAACTAATTTTTTGTCATAGGTTCCGTCGACAATGCAATCTTCGTTCAGGCTCAAATACTGGCTTAAGTTAGTAAGTTGAGGACGGTCGATAAAGATATCATAACCTGCCATCCACTGCATGAACTGTGAAGGTTTTATGCCCAGCGCTTCAGGCCCCAAATTAAATGGAAGACCTACATCTTTGATAAACCTTTTTATCAACTCCGAATTGGTCTTACTTAAATGGCTAACCGGGAAAGTTTGCATTCAATTCCCTTGTCACTTGTATGATTTCCTGAACCTGGGTGATCTTGGCCATGTTCATGATTTCGGACTGATCTAAAGACAGTCGGTCTATAATCGTCATGAGCTCAGCATCGTTTAACAGATACTGGCCTTTCTCGATTTGTTCCAGTTTCTCAGTGCTTAGGTGAGTTTTTACAGAAACCTCATGAATCGAAAGTCTAAGACCGTTACGGCAAAGCTGAATGTAATTTCCCAGCATTTTCAAAAACAGATTTGAATTAAACTGACACAGATTTTCTATATTCATTCAGAGCCCGATAAAAAGAGCTTATTCCGTTTGCAAAAAATAAGCTCTTATGAGGTTATTGCTTTAGTTTTAATCAAGCAGTTTGGAAGCAGGCGAACCTAAGAAACGCTTTTTTTGCCTTCTTTGATTTGTTCATTAATGTCTGTAACCAATGAATCTACCAGCGCTTTTGTAACTTTTTTTTCCGGAATTCCAAGAATTACAACAAGCTTGCCGATCACTTTTAAAGGAATTTTAGATAGTCCTCTCTCAAATAGAGAGACAAATTGCATCGACTCATATCCAAGTTTTACAGAAAGCTCCAATTGAGTCATTCCTGCTTTGAGTCTGTACTCACGAACGAGTGCACCAAGTTCCACATCAACTTTTCCCATAATTCCCCCAGAGCTTTTAGTTATAGCACCATAGAAGCATTGCGAGCAAATGATTTTGGAAAAAAACTAAAGTAATCTGCTTAAGTGTTTCGGAGTTTTTGCTCTATTCGTTCTTGGCTGATATCTATGACCTTTTTGCTTTACAATGGCACCTGGATTGCTATTCCTTCCTTGAGGCTGAATATATGAGACTTAGTACATGAAAATTAAATCTGCGGTTTCGAAAATTGAAAAAAACGGCGTACTGCTGGTCTTTCCCATAAACAATAAAAGCCAGCCGCATTCCTTGTGGAGTGAATTTTTTCCTCGAAAAAAAATGAACTGGGAATGGGACGAATCAGGAGATAACCGCGTTTTTGATATGTGGTCGCTGATGAAGCGCCTATCAGAAAGCGGGGAGGTTGTTTATTCAAAGTGGTATCAGGGCAGGGCTACTTTTTTTTCTAAAAAACTGTTCACCGCCCTCATCAGGCTTTCTTTCGATGGTTTTCTAAATTCTGGATTGCACTCCCGCCCGGCAAGAGAGATTTTAGAGGTTCTTGAGCAGGACTCTCCGCTATCGACCAAAAAGTTGAAACTCATTTGCGAGCTGCAGGGCAAAGACAACGCGAAAATTTACGATAAAGCGGTTAAAGAGCTATTTACCCGTTTTTTGGTAGTGGGGTACGGAGAAGTTGACGATGGCGCGTTTCCATCTTTGGCGTTGGCAGCAACTAAAACCATATTTGAAGAGCTATATGTAAATGCGGAATCCATGTCTTTGAAGGATGCTGAATCCATTGTTGATCACTACATGCCTGAGGCAGGACTGTTTAGAAAATATTTTGAAAAGTATAGGCAGCGAACTCCGAAAGAGAATGAAGTTGAGTAGTGGAGCGCGAAGCTCGCCGCCAAATTATTAATGCATTGAAGCTCTTCTTTTTTTGGTTCTATCGGGAATCAATTCTCCCTCAAGTTTAACCATTTTGTTGTAGAGACCAAAAATCAGAAACACAGGGCCCCATACGCCCAAGACAGGCGCAAGAAATCTTTTCTTGATGTACCGCTGAACAGCGGCCTGACCTACTAAGCTCGCAAGGCCAAGTCCCAGAAAAAGCAAATTCGGAATCTTTTTCGTTTGTTTCTCAATGACTTCATTCGGAAATTCACTTTTGTACCGGCTGGAAAGCTTTTTGTTTTTTTGGCTAGTTGGCATAGCGAGTCCTCCTGACTTTGTTGAGGCTCCACCATTTTTGAAGCAAGCCATATGCCGAACCAGGACACAGCTACTTGTTTTGAGACTCAATAGTATGCACCTTTTCCGCTTGGGCTTTTAGTGCCTGTTCAGCGTTTTTTAACTGCTGATTTAAAGTCATTAAACTCATTCGCGATTGCAGAGAGAACGTTTGTAAAGTGGCCAGATCTTCTCTTCGCGAATCAAGTTCGGTTTGAATATCATCCCGGTAACTGGCCAGTTCTCTTCGCTGATCCTGCACGGACCTGTAAATTTGAGTGGTTGTCGTGATGTTTTCTAAATTAAATGAATTCAGTTGCGCCTGTAAACTTTCGAGAGAAGAGTTCTGTTCAGCTAATTGATTTTTCAGATCGCGAAGCCGGGTCTCTTGTTCTTTTGATCTAAGGCCGATACTGGTCAGCAAAGTGATTTGTTCATCAGTGCGGGAAATGGTCTGCTGTATATTTTGAATTTGCGGAATCACTTGATTTTGAACTTGCCGAGCCAGCAGAGTTTCTCGGTTAAGTGCTTCTGTTCCGGCATTGCTGATTTCCGATTGAGCTTCTCGAACCTGTGAAATCACATCACCCAATGCGCCAATCTGTGATTGTTCATTGTCAATCTGAAAAGGGATAGCCGTATCAGCCCTGCGCTGTTCAATTTCGATTTGCTTTTTCAGTGTCTGGACGGTTTTTTCCTGTTCTTCTAAGATAGTCTTTTCGGTTGCCAGTTTGTCTTCGGATTCGAAGGTAGCTTCGCTGCAGCCTGTTGTTGCGGTTAAGTTTGCTAAAAAAAATAGAATAGCGAAAAAGCTTCGGCTCATTATTAAGAATGAGTTGCAAGTTTAAGACCTGGCTTTTTGCTTGCATACATGATCATTTAATTTTCGGAGGAAAAGATTATGTGTTTTTCCGCCTCGGCCAGTTTTGGATCTGCAGCCGTGCTTATGTCGCTGGGAAGCAGCGCAAGCAAACTGAATCAAGAACCTAAACAAAAAATGTTTGTAGCGCTTCCGTTCATCTTCGGCTTTCAACAATTGTGTGAGGGCTTCGTATGGATTTCTCTTGGTGAACAATCAAGTCTGCAAAACTTTGCAGTCAGGGCTTTCTTGTTTTTTGCTCTGGCATTCTGGCCCGTGTGGCTACCGTGGTCGCTTTATGCGCTTGAAAAAAAGCCGGAACGAAAGGCCGTTTTAAAAGGGCTAGGTTGGCTAGGAGCATTTTTTTCTGTCGGAGCCATTTGGATATTGTTTCGAGGAGGGCCGCGCGCGGCAGCAGCGGGTCACAGCATTGCCTACTCATTTTCCGGATTTCAATACTTGGTCACTCCCAGTGTCGACGCTGTGGCCTACATCTTAACGGCGCTAATCCCTTTCTTTATTTCATCTGAAAGAAAGGTCAAAGTAACCGGTGCTTTGATTTTTGCAGGCCTGCTGTTCAGTCATATTCATAGGCAGGAAACCGTTACTTCGGTTTGGTGCTTTTTTGCGGCATTAACAAGTGTCTACATTGTGTATGAAGTGTTTCGTGAAACTAAAGCGCCGGCGCTTAGATTATACTTAAGCACCACAAAGGCCTAATTCCTTCTCTGTGGCATTTTTTCTCTTTTCTAACCAAAAGTCCGCAATTAATTATTCAGCATCGTCAATGCCAAACTAAATACTTTTAAACAGTCCGCATTTTGGTAGACACATCAGGCTCAAAAACAATGTAATTTCCAGGTGAAACAGTTTCATATTTCATTCTTTACGTTAGGTATTTTTTTTTGGCTGGTCGGGGGATGTATTCACTCCAATAAGCCTGAAGCCACATCAAAGGCACCGTCATCTAAAACCAGCAGTATCTCTGTTGAAGAAAGAAAATCAAAAACGTTGCCGACAAAAATTTACGGTGTAACCCTGGATTCTCTTGAAAACATTGACGCTGTAATTGAATCGTTAAGAAAAATGAAATACAAACCGACAGTCAGAATTGTCTTTGATGAAAAAGTTCCGGCTATAAATTACTTAGCGCCATTAAAAAAGATTCATGAAGTCAGCTACATTATGGGAGAGCTGGCAGATTCATATTATATGAAAAACTATTCGGTAACTGAATATCGCTCATTTACGCGGGATTATCTGGACACCTTAGGTTCAGTTGTTGATATCTGGGAGTTCGGCAACGAAGTAAACGGCGAATGGCTAGGGAAGACCGCCGACGTTGTTACAAAGATATCAAACGCCTTTGAAGAAATCGAAAAGCGCCGCCAAGTTTCCGCGTTAACTCTGTATTACAACGAAGGGTGCTGGGAAAAAAAGGATTCAGAAATGTTTTCCTGGGCTAAAAAAAACATTCCTGTAAAAATACGTCAAAAGATCGATTACGTCTTTATCAGCTACTATGAAGACGATTGCCACCTTCAGCAGCCTGACTGGAAGAAGGTCTTTGAAAAGCTGGCGGGGCTATTTCCGGAATCCCAATTAGGATTTGGCGAGGTAGGAAGTAAGTTCGATGATAAAAAGTCAGACTACATAAAGAAATACTATTCGTTGCAGATCAGTCAGCCGCGATTCGTCGGTGGTTACTTTTGGTGGTACTTTTCCCAAGACATGGTTCCTGATTCAAAGCCACTTTGGCATACACTGAATTCATCTTTTATAGAATGACATACGTTATGAGTATACAAACAAACTTTAAAATCAGCGCAGCGCGAATTCTAATTTTAATTTTTCTATTTGGTAATTTTTTGGGTTGCGAAAAATCTCCTGATCAGTTGAAAGAACCTGCCGGGCAGGATGTAAAGCCAACGGCTCCACAAACGCCTGCTCCTGCACCGGGAAACACACCGGCGCCTCCTACTAAAGAAGCCGGATGCGTGCAGGTCTTTTATGATAAATCAGACGAACATGGCGATCTGGCCAGAAGTTACGGATTAATGATTCTTAATTTAATGGGGCATTTCCCGCGGTATCAGCAAATCATCGGCCCGGTCGATCTTTACAAAAAAGGCGATTTTGAAAAATGTAAAGTTAGTTTTTATATCGGGCTTGCAAAAGAGACCGTCTTGCCTGCCGATTTTCTTGCGGATTATTCAGCGACGACTAAAACAGTTGTCTGGATGGGTAGTAATTTTTGGCAACTGGGAAGCGTATTTGAAAATACGTTTGGGTATAAAAAATATGAAATCACAGGATTAGACAAAGTAAACCTAACGCCTGCTCCGGACAATAAACCAAGCTTCTTCAGGGACATTCTGTACAAAGGGGAAGTGTTTGCCAAATACAATGTTTGGCTAAAAGAAACACCTGACGTACTTGATGGATCTTTTGAGATGATTAAGTTATCAGAAAAATTCGGCAACTCCGCCGTTGTTTTGGCAGAAGCCCGTCATTCATTTACCAAAGAGGTCATACCTTGGGCGCTGCAATCGGGCCGTAATTTTTATATTGCGGATGTTCCCTTATCATATTTCCACGAAAGCGACCGGTATTTTGTTTTTGCTGACCTCCTTTTTGACTTTTTAGAAGAAGCACCAAGACACAATGCTAAAAATGCGTTTATCCGGCTGGAAGATATCGGGCCAATGGAAGACTTAAAGTACCTACAAGAAGCCATGGACATATTTGAACGAAACAAAGTCGTACCACACTTTAATCTCTATCCTATTTTCATGGATCCTCTCAATACAGAGCCGGCCTTGAACGGTGCCGGAATTTTACGAATGGAAGACGCATCTGTCTTCAGCCTAGCTATTCAAAAGCACATTAAAAGCGGTGCCGTCATTATCTGGCACGGAGTGACTCATCAGTACTCCAATGTTAAAAATCCATGGACCGGCGCCAGCGGAGACGACTATGAATTCTGGGACGCTAAAAATAATGCGCCAATAGCAGAAGACAGCATTACTTATGTTCTGAATAAAATGGAAGACGGTTTCAAGTCTTTGAAGTCCCAGAATATTGAGCCCAAGCTGTGGGTAACTCCGCATTACGAAGCTTCGGCTCTTGATAACATTATCTTCGGTCAGTTGTTTTCCTGGATGGTCAGCCGAGGAGTCTACATTGACAACCGCATTACCGGTTTAAGCTCCGACTTTACTAACCCCATTGGGTTTTCGCTTGCCCAGAATGACAGTCATAAAAAAAACCGAAAGGATTTCTTCGAAAAACTACAGGTCAAAGAAAACCCAAAAATCAGATTCGGTCAGATATTTCCCTATGAATTATACGGAGACATCTACAGACAGCACGTAATACCTGAAGACCTCGGAAACGTAGAACCTGAATTAACTGACCAGGTTGAAGTTACCCGAACGGTCGACACAATTCTGGAAGACGCTAAAAGAAATCTGGTGTTGAGAGACGTCTGGGCCTCTGCATTTTATCATTCTTTCTTGCTAGACCCTAAAATGAATAAAGCAAATCAGGACAGTTCGAAGCCCAAAGATCTTGAGAGGCTGATTACAGGATTGAAAGCCCTTGGCTATAAATTTGTGAATTTAGAGGATTGGATCAAAGATAAAAATGAACCTATAGCTAAACCCAGAATCGAACTGGAAGAAGTCGGGCCATGACTGAGAAAATGCAAAGATTCTTTGATAAGTTAGAGAGAGACGATCTGTTTACCCAGGCCGCCGCGCTGTCGTATTCGACAGCTTTAAGTCTGGCGCCGATGGTGATTTTGTTGATCACGTTTTTTTCATTCATGAGGTTTGATCTTCAGGCTGAATTTTTAAATGAAACCCAAAGTTTAATAGGGCCAGAAGCCAGCAAAGTTTTTGAATCGATAATTAACGGTGCGAAAAATCGGCCCGATCTCTCAGTAGCAGCAGGTTGGGTAGGGGCTGTTATTCTGGCATTTTCTGCCAGTATTGTTTTTATTCAGCTGCAAAACGCCCTTAATATCATTTTCGAAGCGCCTGCAAAAAAACATCATCACAAGCCTTCGAACTGGCATTTTGTACAGAAATTTATTTTTCGTCGGCTCCTTTCCATCGGCGTTTTACTGGCCTTAATGTTTATATCTATTATATCACTCAGCATAACTGCC
>JANWIU010000018.1 GCA_025449725.1 Pseudobdellovibrio sp. | reverse complement strand
TGAAGGGTATTTTAGCTTTTTCGGTATTAGCATTGATGATCAGTGTAACAGCTGAGGCGAACCGTAATCAAAACCGTGAACAACGTCAGCAAGGCCGTATTCGTGCGGGTGTGGCTTCGGGAGAATTAACCCGTAAAGAAGCAAAAAAATTGCGTAAAGGTCAAAAGCACATTGATCACTTACAAAATAAAGCTATGGCTGACGGCGTGATGAGCCCGGAAGAGAAAGCCAGAATCGAAAAGGCGCAAGACCGCCAAAGTAAAAAAATCTACCGCCAAAAGCATGATGAGCAGGACCGTAACGGAAATCCTAACCCGAACGCGGCAACACCGGCACAACCGGCATCGCCAAACGGCGCGGGTGAGCCTGCGACTCCGGCAACACCGGCTGAACCGGCTAATAAGTAGTCGTTGAACCTGGGGTAAACCCATTTTAAGATTTGCAGACATGAATCAAGACGATGATCTGCAACTCTTAAAAAATATAGCTGTAAGAAATTCTGAAGCTTTTAGCACGTTGATGGCACGTTATCAGAATTTAATTTATGGCTATTGTGTAAAGATGTTGAAGGATCGGCATCGGGCTGAAGACATCGTGCAGGAAGTTTGGATCAAAGTGGCAGTGAATGCAGAAAACTTCAGGCCTGTAGGATCAGTCCGATCGTGGATTTTAAGTATGGCGCGTAATTTAATTATAGATGAGTTTCGCGCAAATAAAAAGTGGTCCACCTTAAGTGATGAAGACTGGGGATCTGTTGAAGATCCTCAACCTGGAGTTGAGGCCCTTTTTTCAGAACAGCAAAAAAGCGAAATGTTACATAATGCTTTCGCAGAATTGCCTGAGAATCAAAAAGTTGTGTTAACCATGATATTAGTTGAAGAGTTATCGCAGGCGGAAGTGGCCGCAAAATTGGGAACCTCGGTGGGCGCGGTAAAAGCCCTCTTGTTCAGAGCCCGCGAAAACTTAAAGAAAACAGTCGAGGGAATAAAAAATGGGTAAGTACGATTCCTTCTTCAGCGAAAAAGCACCGGAAGCTTTAAATAAAAAAATTCTGGCCAATGCTCAAGCTGAGTTGGAAAACTTAAGAAAGAAAAACAGGAAGGCTAAGTGGGTTAGTCTGTTTTTTCCTTTGGGGACTGCAGCCGCAGTTGCCGTTCTTGCGTTGTATTTAAATTTTGGAATAAGTAATAGCAAAATGACAGAAGGTGATGCCGTGGGCCTGATGACTATCGCCGCACTCGGAAATGAATTTGTAAATCAGGTTCTGGAAGAGGAAGAAGTATTAGAGTTCATGGATGAACTGAGCGTCCTTGAGGAATATGAAACTTTAGAGGCGATGTCTGATATGGATCTGGAGGGTTTAGATGGGTGACGGTAAAAAAACTTTAACTAATACCAATACTGCCACTGATGAAGAGATGTTTAAAAATCTCGATGTTTTGTTGAATCTGGACGAATTGGAAGAAAGTGATTTCTGGGACGAAATGATGAATTTAGGTGAATTAGAGTCGGATCAGACTGAAGGCGCTAAAAGGAGTAATAACTAATGCAACGACGTCGTTTTCTGGTTTCATTATTTGTGGTCGGTCTTGCATTAAACCTTAAAGCACAGGAAGCAGGGTCAACTGTGGCCACTGCGGACGCAGTTGGTGCAGGCGCACCGCCAGATGCGGCACGGGCACGTTGGAATTCCTTATCCGACGAGGAAAAGACCAGAATAAGAGAGAAGTGGCAAAAGTTTAAAGATTTACCTCCTGAAAAAAAAGAAAAGCTGAAAGCAGCATTTTCGCGGTTCAAAAATTTAGACCCTGATCAAAAAGAAAAAATTAAGCAAAATATGAAACGTTGGCGTTCATTAAATCCGGAACAGCGCCAACAGGTTCGCAATAAATGGCAAAAATTCCGCGATTTACCGCCTGAAAAGAAGAAGAAACTTCGTGAGCGTCTGGAAAAATTCCGTTCACTGCCGCCTGAAAAGAAAGAAAAAGTATTAAAGCGATTAAAGCGACGACGGGGAGATCAATAAATAGGTTCAATAGGCTACTGAGAAGCCGGAGCACGGCCTTCTAATTTACTTTGGAAGAATTCTCTTTCAAGTTTTTTGTAAGCTTCGTATTTTACATTTGAACCCAGAATCTCAGCCTGGCTTTTGATAGACTGCTCTTCCAGTTCTTTTAACTTAGCCAAATCCGCTTTCAATTTGGTCTTTTTCATATTCGGCAGTTCTTCAATTACGTTTTGTACAAGCGCATTTGAATTTGAAATAACCTGAATAACTTTTTCTTCGTCAACCTTCCACTGTCTTAAGAAGTACTTCGTGGCGTAGTTAACCCATTCTTGCTGGTTTTTACGGTCAAGGTAGGTGTCAGAGAATCTCTCTGTATATAGAGTCGATTCCACATAGTTATCGTAGGATTTATCCGACTTCGCCGGAATGAAACGGTTCTCACTGTCTTTAGCTTTGTTCTCAGCTGCAATTCTTGCTAATTCAAGTTGAACCGGATCGATATTCAATTTTTTATAGGCAAAGTTAGCGGCAAACAAAACGATGATCCCGGCAGCGAAACCGCGCGACATAAGACTGAAGTTTTCTTTGCGTTTGCGGGCTTTCCAGCCTTCAAGCTGCTGAGCGTGCTTCGATTCTGAACCGGTATTAATGGAAGCCTTCACCTGAATTACAGAATTGATCAATTCAAAATGCTTTTCGAAGTTAAATTTAGAATAGCCCGACTGCGAGGCGAGCAGTTCCAGTTTGGTGGCGATCTCTTGAGATAAATCCACGCTGAAATTTTTAATCGAGTCAGAGTGTGAGTCCCTGATCTTTTTTAATTCTTTCAGCTCGTTAATTTTAAAATCTTCAAACTTGCGGCTCTCGGTGTCTCGTAAACTGGTATATTCCGCTTCAATTTCGGCTTTAGCTTTGGTCTTGGCATCGCGAACCGTTTCGTTTAGGCGCACCAGATCTTCTTCAACCTTAGCTTTCTTTTCAGACAGGTTACCGTAGCTGGCATTTAATCTTGCAAGTTCGGCCTCGGTCTTCGCGATTTCGTCCAGGGCTTTTTGCTTCGTTTCATTAAAGCCGGCCAGTTCCGCTTCGATCTTTTTGTGACTTTCAGCAGTTTCCTGGAAAGAGTTATTAATGATCGCCAGATTTTCTTTTTCTGCTTTTAAATGACTGAGAATCTTGCTCAGCTCCAGTTCAGATTCTTCGCGCAGGGTTTTGGCATCCTTTAAATGCTTCTTATTTTCATCTATGGATGTCTGAATCTTGGTAAGCTCTTCTGAATAGGTTTTAATTTTACTTAAGTGCTCTGATTTTTCGTTTTCAAATTCTACTTGATACGCACGTTTTTTCTGAAGAACTTCATTTTCTGCGTCAGTAATGATTTTATGGCGCTCGGCAAACATGTCCGAACGGGCCTTTTCAATCGATAGATCCAGCTTGATCTTATTGTCTGTTTCAAAAATTTCGCGCTGCTTTTCACGTTCTGCACGGGTTTGTTCTTCAAATTCTGTCCACAGGCGCTGAATCTCTTCATTGGCCTGAATACGCTTATCATCTAACAACATTTCGGTGTCAGTACGCAGATTTTTAAGTTCCATACGGGTGTTATCAAGAAGGGCATCGATCAATTTTTTAAATTCAGTATGAGCTTCTTCAGCGGCCTTTTTAGCTTGAATTCGTGTCTCATTAACGGTTTTACTACGGAATACTTCGGCGCTCTTTAAGACGGCCTGTTTTTGCATTTCTGCATCGCGAATAATCTCTTTGGCATGTTCGCCAGGATTTTTATACTTAGGAACTTCAAGGCCTACGTTTTTGAAGCTGACGCGGAAGTCCTGTTCAGTCTTTGGAAACGCAGAAAGATCTACCAGTTTTTCAAATTCTTCTTTATCTCGCGGTTTTGCAGCTTCCATCAATTCCGACGTACGAGCCTCTGCTTTTTCACGCTCTTTGGTCATATTAAGCGGGGCAGGGCGAGCGTCGGCGCGAGAAGAGCTGCGGCGTTCTGCAACCGGTGGGGGAGCTGACTTTTTTTCATTTAAACCCTTTGGGGGTTCAATTTCAGTTTTTTCTGCTTCTTGAACTTTCGGTAGATGAGCCTGCAGCTCAATCGGTTCATCCGAAAGTTCTTTAGGATCTTCATAATCTTTATCAGAAAACTGAGCGATGATAGGCTTGTCTTCTTTTTTTCCGGAGCTGTTGTCGACAATTTCAAATTCTGAGTCGTCGTTACTGCTCGATATAGAATTTACTTTTACAGCCGGAGCAGCAGAAGCGGCCGGCGCCACTGAATCAGGAAACGAAATCTTCAATGTCATCGGGCATTTCCCGAAGGAAATTTGCGCATGGGGAGCAACAGGTACAAACTCGTGCGGTTCAATCTTTCGGCCGTCGACGTAAGCGCCGTTCAGTGATTTAAGATCAGCAATGTAAATCGTATTATTTTCAATTTTGATTGAAAGATGTTCGCGGGAAATCCCGCCCTCATCGACTGAAAGGTCGGCTTTGCCGCTTCTACCAAAAATGAGTTCAGACTTATGAAATTCATAAGTCTGAACGCCTTTTGGCGAGCTCGCCTGTATAATGACCTTCGGCCGGTTGTTAGCCATTTATTCCAATCTTCACAGTTAGGCCGCGTGCGGCCCCGACTTTTTAGCTTTCGCAATTTCCAGGTTGAGAGCTTCTTCAGCTAAGGCTTCAACTGGGTCACGGTTTTCATTAAAATGTTGTTCATCTTTAGGAACCACGTTGTTATCAGAACGGTACCATAATAGATCCAAAGCGCTTTCGAAACGGTCAACCAATGAAACATAAACACGTTCAGGAGCCCAGCTCATGTTAATAACGTGTAAGCTTAAAGAAAACACGATACCAATAATTGAAGAGGTCATCGCAAAACCGATTTCATGAAGGAAGGAATCCATAATGGCCTTACTGCCTTCGATATCGCTTAAGTCCATTCCGCCTAAAGAAACGAGACCGCCTTTGATACCTAGGAATGTACCCAAGATACCGGCAACGACGAAAAGACCCGGAAGAATATTGATAAGGTCATTCGCCGCACCCATATCAAAAATGCCGAACACTTTATTGAATACAGGATTGTGATGAAGGGTAGCACGGGTAATGTGCTGAAGCTTCGGAGTTTCTTTTGACCATTTAAGATGTTTTAAATGCTTCAAAATATCCTTAACAAGCCACGCACAGCCTTGTTTTACAAGATAAACGCGGTCGTGTAACGTCATCACATGGTCTTTGTTGCCATGGTGTTTTCCATCACGGATCGCAAACAATTCATAATATGTCTTTTCTAAAAGCTTTTTTGAAAGCGAGTAGAATGAAACATTATGCATTTGATCTGCTGCATCTGACTCTATGAACTTATGCACACGTGTTTCAAACGCTTTCGCAAACCATTCGTGACGTTTTACCGTGTTGTAAATGGTCCATCTGAAAAAAGCTGCTACGACAAATACCGCCGCCATCATGTGGGGCAGGTAATTGACGAAGTACTTTATCCCATTGTGTAAGAGTTGTTCGTTTAACATAGCCTCTCCTTATTTCTTTTTATCCATACTAAAACGGATAATTACCCGTTGCGATTTTTTACAATCATTTTTCTTACAATAATCTTCTACAGAAGCAATTGAACGGTCTTGCTTCATTAAATCTAAAAAGCTTCGTCCCGAAACCTTCAAGTTCGGTACGAGAGTGTCGCGGTATTCGAAATTCATTTCACCGTTGTCTAAGATATAGTTAAAGATGGATTTCGCGCGCTTATAACTTAAATCCATGTTGTACTTCAAACCTTCGCGGTCCAGCGAGCGGTTAGAGTTAGGATCAATAACTTTACCTTTATAAGTAGGTGAAGCGAAACCGATGATCTCAACTGCTGAGATCTGGTCCGCTACATTTTCATTTCCGAATAAAGACTTAGAGTAAACGGGCATGGCCTTTTGAAGAACCGAACGCATATCTTGAGTCAGGTTGGCAGAGTTGCTTTCAAAGTATGATTCACCGAAATCAAGAAGTACGTCGCCGGTTTCACCATTGATATCGGCTTTAACACCCATTTTTGCAAAGCCTGCTTTGATTTCATTCGCAATTTTTTTACGGGCAGCAATTTCAGATTTTGCCTGAGCTAACTGCGTTTCAGTGGCTTTCAGTTGTCCGGCTAAGCCAGCAAGTTCTCCGGCCAATCGTTTTTCTTTTGCCTCGGCTTCAGCTTTAAAGGCCGCTTCTCGGCGTCCAATTTCAGCTTTAGATAAATTCTTTTGCTGACGTAAAGCATTTTCGAAAGCAGCACGGTCAGCAGCCTTCTGGGCATCAAATTGTCCTTTTAATTGATTCATTTTTGCCTGAGTTTCAGCAGCAGCATTGTTCAGCTTGGTATTTAAAGTTGCCACTTCCTGGCCTTTTTGCTGAAGCTCTGTCTGAGTCTGAACTAACTGACCTTTGGTATTTTCAAGCTGGCTTTGCGCCTGACGCAATGTCAGTTTTGCATTTTCTAGCTGACCGAAGGTAGCATTCTTTTCCTGTTCGATAACTGAAAGACGGCTTTCAGCCTCTTCTTTGAGTTTTCTCATACGGGCCTGGTAAGCTTTTTGTGTAAGCTTGGCATTTTTATAACTACGCTTCAGTTCAGCAAGTTTGTCGCTCAACTGATCGTTGATTTGCGTAATCTGACCTTCCTGAACTTTTAACTGCGTTTCTTTTTCATTAATATCTTTGTTAAGAACTGAAATCTTTTGATTCTTTTCATCGATCACTTGTTCTTTTTCTACGATAACTTCATTACGATTGCTGATTTTTGTTTTAGCAAAATTGTTAGCATTGATAATATTGCGAACCATCTGCTGGTATTTATTAAGCGCTTGTTCTTTTTTTGCGTTCTCTTCAGCCTGTTTTGTTAAATTGTCTTTTTCATCTTTGGCTTCTTGTTGCAAGAGCGTCAGCTTATCCATTAACTCAACGTATTCAGTTTTTTCATCTTTAGAAGCCTGATTCTGAATGTATTGTTCTTTAACTGATTCATAAGTTTTTAATTGATTTTCAAGATCCTGAACCTGAACGCGCAATTTTTTATTTTCAGTCGCCGCATTTACGCCTTCGGTGCCGGAACGTAAACTCGCAACCACATATAAAATTAAAAAGATTGAGGACAGCCCTAAGAACAAATCCGAATTGGATGTCCAAAAGCTTTCATTTTGCGCATGACCTTTATGACGATTATAATCAAATGACATGATTTCTCCCAAACCTCTAATTCACTTAACGGCTGGAATATCCACGGCTTTGAATAAAACTTTAAAACCTAGACCAAAGTGCTGAGCACGCTTGTATCAGATTGAATCAAGGTAGGGGGAAATCAGGGATCGAGGGTGAAAATTTGATTTTAAAGCACTGAGAAACATATAGACCCCGGCCGTCTTACGGTCCAAAAAGATCAATTCTTGTGGGGGAGTTCTCAGTTCATAGTGGCGGAATTCAAAGGCGTTTTTAATAACCCGCTTTGGAAGGTCGCTGCTTTGCCAGTCGAATTCGGGCTGTTCTTCCTTAAAAGGTTCAATACTTTGATTACAGAACTCCGTAAAAGCTTTGATGTAAGCGGCGCTGTCACTGTCGGTGATGAATCCCAGCTCTTTTGCGCCTTCAAAAAACATTTCATTTTTCCCAGTGATGGCACCTTTCATCAACTTTTTGTAAGATGAAATGAATTTTGTTTCAAATTGTTTTGTTGCTCCGAAATCAAGTAATACAATGGTGTCTTCAGTGTCGCCGGAACCCAGTTGAATTTTGTAGTTTCCCATGTGAGGGTCAGACTGCAAATTATTCCATTCAAAAAGCTCTTTAAAATAAAGGTCTAAAAAATTCTTGCCCAGTCGATTCCGTCTTTCCTGGGAAAGATTTTGAACCACAACGTGGTCGGCTCTAAAGCCTTCCATATATTCGGTTGCCAGTATTTTTTCAGATGAAAATTCTAAATAAACTTTCGGAACTTTGTAACGGGTATCCTCTTTAAGAAGAGACTTATAGTGAATTGTCAGCTTTGCTTCTAACGGGTAATCAAGTTCCTGCTGAAGCATTGTCTTAATTTCCGCGAAGATGCCGTCTGTCTTAAGGCCTTCAGGAAGAATTTTTGAAATGGAAAGAAATTTTTTCAGTGCTGCTATGTCAGAATCAATCACCTTATCCAAGCCGGGATACTGAACTTTCAAAGCAATTTTCTCTTTTGTTTCTTTATGAACTGCCAGATACACCTGGCCCATCGAGGCACTGCCAATCGGGTCGGGATTAATTTCTAATTGATTCAGAGTCTCTGCATCCAGTTGTTTAAGAATCTGATCATACATAACATCCCAGCTGACTGTGGTGGAATTTGACTGAAGACTCTTTAAAATTTTGTTAGCTTCAGCGGGCAGAAAGTGTTCGCCATAGACAGAAAGCATTTGGCCGGCTTTCATAGCACTGCCTTTCAGCTTGCCCAGTTCCGCTGCGAACTGAAGTGCCTGAGAATTAAAATAATCATCCATTGAAGACTTAGAAAGCTTTGCTGAGGCATATTGCACACCGGCCTTAACACCGAGCTTTGCCAACGCAAAGCTTCTTGAAAATGTACCGGTTTTTAATTTTTTTAACTCTTTTGGGTAGGACATTTGCTTTAGCTCTTTTAAAAGTTATTATAATGCCTGCACAGGTGGGCAGGCTATGAATATATTAATGACCGGTGGCACCGGATTTATCGGAAGAGAATTAGCAAAAAAAATTGTTTCCTCCGGAAATAAACTGACAGTTGTTACCCGAAATGCAGATTCTTCAAAAAACAAATTACCTTCCGAAACCAAAATCATTGAGTGCGACCTTAACGACACTCCGCTGCCGAAAGAAAGTTTTGAAGGCATTGATGCTATCGTAAATTTGGCGGGCGAACCAATCGATGCGCGCTGGACTAAACAACATAAATATAAAATTAAAAACTCAAGAATAGAAGGAACCAAAAATCTGTTATTGAATTGTCCTACTACGATTCCGGCACTGATCAGCGCATCGGCGATCGGATATTACGGTGATCGTGGTAACGAAGAACTGACCGAGAGTTCAAGAAAAGGTTCTGGTTTTTTATCCGATGTATGCGAAGAGTGGGAGCGGGAAGCGCAATCGTTCAAAGGTTCACGGCTTGTAATTTTGAGGTTCGGAATGGTTTTAAGTCCCCAAGGGGGAGCTCTGAAGACGCTAATTAAGATTTTCAAAGCTCATGTGGGCTCTCCGGTAGGCAGCGGTCGGCAGTGGGTCAGTTTCATCAGCTTGCATGACCTAATAGACGTCATCATGGAGTCATTAAATAACAATAAAATCAGCGGAATTTTTAACGCCGTTAACAACAATCCATTGCCCAATGAGGAATTCTCCAAGGGCTTGGCAAAAAAATTGGATGTTATGCTTTTGCCCTGTGTACCGGCGATAGCCATCAAGCTTGTCCTGGGCGAGATGTCAGAGTTGATTTTGTATTCTCAAAAAGTAAAATCTGCGTTTCCTTTTAAATTTAAAGATTCAACGGTTGAGTCAGCCTTTAAAAGCTAGCTGATTTTATGTTCAACTTTAACATTTAAATGACGCGCTATGGTCCGCTCGCATGTAATTGTTAATACTGACATAATTTGGTATAAAATTGTTTTTCGTATAGATTGTTTATCGAGCATCGGGCGACATGAATTAGTTAGGACTAACCTAAGCATCCGAAAGTGAACAGCTAGAAAGGTTTTGTTATGTCTCTGGAAACTCTGCCAATTACCTTACGTGGAAAGTCGATGCTTGAAGCGGAGTTAAAAAAACTCATTCATGAAGAGCGTCCGTCGATTATTAAAGCCATTGAAGAAGCTCGCGCCCATGGCGATATCAGTGAGAACGCCGAATATGATGCGGCCAAAGAACGCCAAGGGATGATCGAAGGACGTATCGGGGAAATCCAGGGCAAACTGGCCGGTGTTGAAGCGATTGACCCTGCTACTATTAAAGCTGACCGCATAGTATTCGGTGCGACAGTAACGATCCAGGATACTGAAACCGAAGAAGAAATCACTTACCAAATCGTTGGCGTTGATGAAGCGGATGTAAAAAAGGGAATGATCTCGATCATTTCTCCTTTGGCTCGTGCAATGATCGGCAAGAAAGTCGCTGATCTGATCACGGTACAAAGTCCAAAAGGCGATAAAGAGTACGAAGTTATTTCGTTCAAATTTGTTTAAATAAATGCGAAGAGCTGTCATAGATCAACCAGGAATCAGAATCTGCCTTGCCGGGCTTGTTATTTCTTTTTTCTTCGGGATAGCTCTTAAGAACCAGATTTCCGATGCCCGAATTGAATATTACCTGAACAAGTCAGTTCAGCGTCTGCAAAATGAATTCTC
>JANWIU010000017.1 GCA_025449725.1 Pseudobdellovibrio sp. | reverse complement strand
GTTTGCTGGCTTTTGCTCCCTCATTTGCAGTATTAATACTCGTGTTACCTGTAGTTGTGGTTGGCCCGGTTACTGGCTCTGACGGGCCTGCTATTCCGGCGTAGATCGTAAGTTTATCGTCTGAAATTGCGGAGTAACCGCTAACTTCAACTGTGCCGGAAGCGACAAGAACTTCGGCAGCAAAAAGGTGTGGAGCAAGAAACAAAAATGCAGATAGAAATACGAGTTGTTTAATCACTCTATAATTGCATCATGATGCAATACGTCTGTCTATTAGAGCAAAGACCAGAAAGTCCAGAGCAAATTATGGCTTAACAATTCGATTTTTTTGTTTCAATTCAAGACTAGACCGCAAAGCGACCCCGACTTTAGCAATACAACTTTTCAGCGATCTGTAAACCGTTCAGTGCAGCGCCTTTTTTAAGATTGTCTGATACAACCCACATTAACCAGCGCTTCTTGTTGTGACGGTCCTGGTGAATTCGGCCTACGAAAACAGGGTCTTCGCCAGATACTTCAATGGCCGTTGGATAGTCTTTTTCAAGAACGGCGATACCTTCGAAATTGCCGAGTGCATTCACAACTTCTTCGCGGCTGACTTCTTTTTTAAGAGTCACCCACACGGCTTCAGAGTGTGAATTAAGTGCCGGAATCCGAACAGTGAAAGCTGAAACTTTTAAATCCGGCGCAGAAAGAATCTTAACAGATTCATTCATGATTTTAGATTCTTCGGTTGAAAAACCATCTTGGCCGAAGCTGCCGATTTGAGGAATACAATTGAATAAAATCTGTTTTGTAAAAGCTTTCGGTACTTGATCTGCTTCCTGGTAATTTTTCGTTTGGTTTAACAGTTCTTCATAACCCGGAAGACCGGCGCCGCTTACCGCTTGGTAAGTTGAAACCGTCACTTCTTCAAGCCCGAATTTATCCAGCAACGGTTTTAATACGACAACTAACTGAATCGTTGAACAATTCGGGTTAGCGATCACTTGCGGTTTTGAATCCGCATTTAATAAATTACCGTTAACTTCCGGAACAACAAGATTAATTCCCTGATCCATTCGGAACGCATTTGAATTATCAATTGCAAAGGCCCCGGCTTTAACAGCTTCCGGTGCCCACTCTTTTGAAATGTCATCACCTGAAGAAAAGAAAACCATATCAAGACCGTCGAAACATCCCTTAGCCAAAACCTGAACCGGCCATTTCTTTCCTGCCAATTCGATATTTAAGCCAACAGATCTTTCACTCGCAAATGGACGAAGTTCTGCAATTGGCTGCCCGTGTTCTTCTAAAATATTTACGAAAGTTTCACCAACAACACCGGTCGCGCCAACTAAACCAACTTTTAGCGGTCTTTTCCATTTTTTCATATTAAGTTTCGTCCTCTTCCTCTTCCTGAATATCGTTTTCGGCTTCAGAAGTTGTTTCAGGCGCATAGGCCGTGGCTTTGAGAAGTTTGCGTTTTTTACCCAACTGCAAGACTCCGAAAACGGCACCCAACGTACCATAAGTTAAAAAAAGTACAAAGATCATAACTTCTGGCTTAAGCGCAACTGTAATGAGAACCAATAAACCCGCAACCAAATAGCGGAACGGCAGTCTTTGTTTTAAATCTAAATCTTTGAACGAACGGTAACGGAAGTTCGATACCATCACAAAAGACATCATGACAACCATGGCCAATAACAATGGAGCCATAAACTCATCTGACGGCTTCCAGCCCAGGTCATCAAAAGCCAAGTATGAAGACGTCAAGATACCCGCCGACATCGGAATAGGTAGACCTTGAAAGTAATTCTTTTCGACAACATCGACCTGAACGTTGAAGCGGGCCAAACGTAAAGCACCGCATGCAACAAATAAAAAACACGCCATCATGCCGATTCGGCCAAATGGGTTAAGGGCCCACAGGTACATTAAAATTGCAGGCGCCATCCCGAAGCTGACAAGATCACAAAGAGAATCGTACTCCGCACCGAATTTACTGGTTGCATGAGTCAGACGTGCTAAACGGCCGTCCAACTGGTCAAATACGGCGGCAATAACAACCAGGATAGCTGCCATTTTATAATTACTTTGGATCGACATGATGACCGACATAAATCCGCAAAACAGATTTGCAGTCGTCATCAGATTCGGCAAAACGTAGATATAAACACCTAGGCGGCGTCCGCGTTTTGAGTAACCTTCTTCTTGTACGTCGTTCGGATCAATTACATTGGAGTTCGCCATCTGAGTTACCTCACTGGAATAACGAATAGTAGTTAAAGAAATAGAACAGAACTGAAAGTCCTGCGCAGCTTAAAACAGGCATTGTTAAATTATCATCTAATTTCCAGATAGGAATCAGTTCGGCCAGTGCGCCAACCATTCCCGCAAAAAGACTTACAACCAACAGATGCTCCTGCACCTGGCTGTAAAACAGAAACAAAAAACACAACACCGAACAAACGCAGAAGGCCGCAACAAATCCCTGAACAGACTTGTGGCCGAAAATTTTATCTTTGCCGTATTTGATTCCTACATAGCTAGCAATCGGATCAGCGAATGCTAAAAATAGCAGGCTGAGTGCCACGACATACTTATTAAAGCAAAGCGTAATAATCACTGCACCTGTCAGTAGATAGCTGGTGCCGGCTAAGCGATTAAGCTCACTGCTTCTCATGATTGGCCGGAAGATATTTGAAAGAGTACGGTTAACATCCGGATTTTTTTGACGGACAAAATCGGCGGGAACAAACAAGACCCAGCCCACAATCAGCAACGCCATTGAAAGCCACTGCGGAAAAAACCACCATCCAACGAACATCGTAAAAACGCCGGTAACGTGCCATATCTTTCGGGCGACATGGAGATCCGACCTATTTTTAAATCCGCTCAGCGTTATATTGGTTTCTGCCATCACAAGCCGAAACTTATGTAATGCATTGTACTGTGTCTATTTAATTCAGACTGAATTACGGCGCTGAGTTATGAACCTGTTAAAATTACAAGCGAATCTTGCTTTTTTTGCCCATCTTTTAGGACGACTTCTACAGTGATTTTGTTAGGGCCTTTGTTGAGTTGAATGAAGTCAGTTTTGTAACTGAAGTTATCTGTTTTGAAGATGTGAGCTTTGAAGCCATTTGTCTGATTAATTAACTGAACGGCTTCGATATTTTTAAGATCTTTACATATCTTAAAATCCACCATCACCATTTCTGTTTCAACAGTTTTAGCGGCTGCTTTTGAATCAAAGGAATGATTACAGAAAAAATTTTGACTGATGATTTGCGAAGCTGCGGTTGGTGCAATGGAGGCCGGTCTTCTGTTTGAAAATTCTTGATTATCAAAAATCGTGACCGAACCCAGATCAGACCTTTGGAAGGTCGGGCGCTGGTCGGATTCCACATCCATGTTGGACACCCCTGAAATGGCTGTCACTATGGCTAGTAAGACTAAAATAAATTTTGCATCTGCAAGAAAGCTCTTCACCTTCTAGTTTTCGGACTTTAGTAGATGAAAATTGAGGACCTATGTCGGGAAAATTCTTATTTTTTACTTTTTATCAATACTAATGGCGAAGCGTTTCACTCCGGCTGACTTGATTACATCCAGAATTGAGACAACTTTTCCATGCTGAACATCTTTGTCAGCCGATATAATCGCCTGGACGTCCGGGTTTTTTGCAAACTCGTCTTTAGCCGAGGTTAAGATGTCTTCTTCAGAAACAGTTCGGCCATCCAATTGGATTCTTCCGTCAGCTGCAATCGAAATATTTAATTTGCTCGGTTTTGTGGAATCGCCGGTAGCCGACTTCGGCAAGTTAACGTTAATCGACGGCTTCATGATCATAGGTGCGGTTACCATGAAGATAATCAATACCACCAAGATAACGTCAACCAAAGGGACAACGTTAATTTCGGATATTACATCATCTGACTGATCTAACTTAGTTGCCATTAACCCGCCCGGCTTCTTGATTTAGCGTAAGCTAATCCCAGCTCTTTAACGCTTTCAAGGCTGGAAATGATGCCTTTAACTTTTCTTGAGTAGTAGTTGTAAAAAATCCCGGCCGGAATCGCCACAAATAATCCCGCTGCAGTTGCGATTAACGCAACTGAAATTCCTGCCATAACCGTTTGTTGGCCGGCCTCTGAGGCAAGAGCTAAATCGTTAAAGGCTTTCATGATACCGAGAACAGTTCCCAAAAGACCGATGAACGGCGCATTTGATGCGATCGTAGCCAATACTGCCAGATATTTTTCAAGTTCAGGTTTTTCTGTCAGAACAAATGTATTAAAAACTTCTTCGAATCCATCTTCACCGTTTGCTTCGATATGTTTTAATCCATAAGAAGCAGCACGGCCTTCAAGCGCGTCAACATCTTGCGCGAGGTCCTTAAAACCTTCCGTTTTCCCTTGAGTTAACAGGGCCTTAATTTTTCCGCGGATAACAGCACTTTTAGATGAAACTTTGCTCAGAGTTAAAAATCTCTCCAGAATCATTCCGATTGAAAGTACACTCATAACGACAAGAATAAATAAAACGACCTGGTCAGCGTAACGAGCTAATGCAAAAATTTTTTCAGACATCATGAAGGGTCCCCTTTACAAATAAATCAGATTCCAACATCATGGACTTTATAGATGAAATCATCAACGTTTTTGCTTAAAAAAAGTCTTGCCGCAGCTGTGCTAGCATTTAGTTTGCTGAGCCTTTGCTCTTGTCAGAAAAAAAACAAAGCATCCTTTATCATTCTTGCTGTCGACCGTTTGTCGTTTAATGGCTTTTCATGCAGCGATGAAAAGAGCTCCGCTCAGTCCGGTCTGGTGGCCCTGTGCCAGGAGAGTATTCGTTATACAAATGCGTATACCACCTCGACCCAGCCTGCAGCGGCGTTGGGCTCATTTTTAAGCGGTACTTATCCTTACAAGAATTCACTTCACCGCAGTTTCGACCGCATCAGCGCTGATTTGCCGTTGTTACCGGAATTTTTTAAAAAGGCCGGCTACAGAACCGCATTTTTTAGCGGTGGCCCATCCTTACTGAAAAAAACGGGGCTATCCCGCGGCTTTGAATTGTTTGATGACTCGACATTTTTAAACCAAATTAATTTTACAACATCATTTTCGGAACAAGTTAAATCATTTTCAAATTGGGTTGAGGAATCGGACGAACCTTTTTTGACGGTGATTTACAATTCTGAAATGGAATCGTTTAACGAAACTATCGGCACCAGCCAAATCGAAACTTTCGATGAAAAGCTGGGGCGCTTCATTCACGAAATGAAATCGCAGTACTTATGGGAAAAAAATTATTTTATAGTAATGGGTTTGCAAGGCCGGTCCGAATACAGCCGCACCGATGAAAATCCGTTTTCAAATTTGCATACTGAAAATATAAATGTGGCTTTTTTCATTAAACCGCCGCGACAAAAAGGCGATGAAGGAATTAATCTTAAAGTAGATAGCCCCAGCTCTTTGGCGGACTTCGGTTACAGCATGATACGCATGATTGATCCCGGTTTTAAACGAACGCCTGATCCGGTTTTTTCAGTTTGGGATTATTCAACGTTGTGGAGCAAAAGCCAGCTGGGCGGATCAACCCCGCCATTTAGCCGCAAAATTGTTGTGGAGAGCCCCGACACCTGGAAGAAAAAGTTGAGTATTAAATTTGCGAGCGTCTTTGGTCATTATATTTTTATCGAGGGGCAAGAGCCCAGTCT
Source organism: Pseudobdellovibrio sp. (assembly GCA_025449725.1). Lineage (GTDB taxonomy): Bacteria > Bdellovibrionota > Bdellovibrionia > Bdellovibrionales > Bdellovibrionaceae > Pseudobdellovibrio. Next base: position 2,479 of record JANWIU010000017.1, on the reverse strand, counting down.
TTTTAACCGGCTGAATGACGGACTTGAAACTATTAATTTAGGAAAAACATCTCCGGACATGATTACGGAAAACTCAATTGAACTTTCCCAGCTTCACCGGCTGACCGGAGCTGAAATTTGGATGGGACCTTCTCCTGAAGAGCAAGAGATGGCAGAAACCAACAAAAAATACTGGAATTCCCCCGAGCAACGCGAAGTTATTTTCGAAAACGAAAAAAAGCGCCTTGCAAATGAAAAACGGCCACATCCGCTTTCAACTTTGTTAATTTATTATCAGAATACTAAGCGTGAAAAAGATCTTGTCTACGATGAAGCCCGTCGCATGTCGTACAATCTGGCCCTGGAGAATGCATGGGGATTGTGGGACTGGAATAAACCCTGGCCTCAGCCAGGTGTAATGACAGAAAACCAATAAGTTGACTGCGAGGGCACGGCTTCAATCTGATTGCTGCCGCTTCCTTCGCTGACTTTGAAGTCACAATTGTATCCTGAAGTTACAGTTAACTTTGATTGATCGTCAAAAAATACAGATCCTGAATTAACATTTATTTCTTTTTCAAGCCCGATCAGCTCAACAGGTAACAATACTTCTCTGTCAAGATCGGTACCGTTTGCCAGAATGGGATTTAGCCGATCGTGCATTATTTTCGAAAGCGAAAAGCGGCCTACACTGGCCCAGGCCATTTCATAACGGGCCTTAAAAAGAACCATGAGTTCAAAGCCAACGACGTATTCTGTACGGTTGTCCGTCTTGTACAAAAGATCATGAGCGAGAAGCACAGCCACACGAGTACGGTTCGCTAAACTTGAAAGCGATTCCAGGTAATCAAATGGAGTAGTGACTTCGATATCCGCCTGGGTCGTCGAAAGATAATGAGTGATCTCATCGATAACTTTTTGATTGTACTCTGAAGCGCCCCACGCTCTTAAAAAAATGGTCAGCTGGTTATTCAGCAACTGATAAGATTGTGTGGCAGGTATCTGATGGTGCAGGGTTGCTGACCGAGTGTGAATATTCATTACATAACTCCGTAACGTCGCAGTTTAACAATTGCTTTTTTATAATATTCACCGTCTTCAAGATCTAATTCGGTGATTCTTTTCCATTTTTCTTTAGCGCCCTGTTTTGTTTCTGTATTTTCAATAATTCCATAATTCTCTTCGATTATAGATTCCTGATAAAGCGCACGCACCTGTCGGGTCAGCTCGTAACTATAGGCTTCGATTTTGTCTTTAATGTCTTTATTATTCGGGTCATAAACCTGTGCCTCACGCAAAGTTAAGACAGCTTGCTTCAGATTTCCCTGTTTGATGAAACTTTCTGCCGCCGTCATACTGCCTTCGGATTTTTCCTGAATTTTTTCTCTAATGAATTCAATTCTATCTTTGGCTATTTTCTTCAAGTTACCCGGGTCAGGCAATTGCGAAGCTAAAACGGCTTCATATTTTCGAATCGCTTTAAAAGCATATCCCTGTTCCTGAACCTGCTCTGCATCTTTGAATAATTTTTTAAACTCATCTATTTGCTGTTCGCGTGTTCTGGCTTCAACTTCTTTTTGTAACCGCTCTTTTTCAATTCGCTCAGCTTCACCCATCAATCTCAGATAGTCAGGGTGATCAGGATTCATCGCCACCACCGGCGCCATACATTGATTCATCTCGGCTGCAGTAATATTCGGTGAAATCAACTTTTCGCAGTTCAGGACAATTTCTCTCATCCGGGCTTCTTGCTCTTCCCGTTCTTTTCTGGCTAAAGCATCTTTTTCAGCCTGAACCAGAGTCAGGTTGGCCTGTTCAGATTCAAGTGCGATTCGCTCGCTGTCTTTGTAGCCCGTCGGAAGTATTTCCCGTAACTTGTTAATTTTTTCGAGAGCCAAATCATATTTTTGCTGAGCATAGGCCTGTTCTGCCAGTGCATATAATTCCTGAACTTCTTTTTGCTGCGCAGGTGTCAGTCGTGAATATGGATCTGAATCACTGATTTGCGCTACCGGAATTTTCTCTGACTGATTCATGTTTTCACTGGCGTAATAGGCAAGGCCTAATACCACCAGCGCGATAGTCAGCATCAAAGGTTTATTCTGAGTGATCTTCTTTTTTGCCGGCGGAACAGGTCCCTGCGACATAGTTCCCGGCCCCGGCATTCCGGGACCTTGATTTAAAGTATAAAACTGATTCGGGTCAAACTGCTGGCCCCCGGGCATACCGGTAAACGGGCTGTCTCCCGACTGAATTTGCGGCTGCACATCGTATTCATCAACTTCACCAATCTGCGAAGTCTCAGTGAACTCTTCAACTTCGGTGCCTTCATCTACCAGCTCCGTTGTGGTCTTTTCACCATCTTCAGCCATGGTTTTGGGTTCTTCTTCAACGGGAGCCTCAACAGGCATTTGCGGAATATCGATATTTTCCACTTTGTACTTAAAGTTCGGATCATGAAGCTCAAAGTACATGATGTTATCAAGAACGCTGATGGCAT
>JANWIU010000016.1 GCA_025449725.1 Pseudobdellovibrio sp. | reverse complement strand
TTAGAATCCAAATAATTCTCTCCACAAACAGCCCTAGTCGAGAATTATTTGGATTCTAATTTATTTATCTTTTAAAAAACTTAAAATCGAACAGAAGACTTATTTCATGTCCATTTCAGGTGGCAGAGACATTTTTGGCATAAATTGTTGGCCTTGATCTATCAAAGATAAATGGGCCTGAATCATTGCTCGCAGGTTAGCTTCAAATTGTAAGCGAGCGCGTTTCAGATCTCCGATTTCAGTAAATACTTTTTTCAGAGAGTCTTTCGCGTCGCGAGTGATAAGTTCTGCTTTTTGATTTGCATCGTTAATGATTAATTTTGCTTCGCGCTCGGCATCGCCACGCAATCTTTCAGCCATTTGAGAAGCTGATGTGATGGTTGCTTTTAATACTTGGTCGCGTTCTTTATACTCAAGTAAGGATAATTCTTTTTCTTTTAGTGCTTCACGCAAAGAGTTTCGTTCTTGGAGAAGAGCATCCATCTGAGCGGCTAAAACAGTTAAGTAATCCAGAACTTCATCCGGATCAAAACCCATCATTTTTCGTTCAAATCTTCTATTGGTAATTTCTGAAGGGTAATGTTTCATAATTGTTCCTCCGTGAACAAGTACATGTCTTTAGTCTATGTTACGATAAAATAACATTTTCGGCCACAGGTCACCTGGACCAAAGGCCTGAGATGTAATGGATTCTTTTACTTTGTGGATTTAGAGATTTCCTGAGAGCGCATGGCCGCTTTTTCAAAGCTGATGCGGAGGGCTCTTTCAATCTCAAGTTCGCGCATGGAATTTAACCCGGCAAAAGTTACACCCTTTTTAGATGTCACGCGCGCTTGGAGCTCTTCCAGTTCTACTCCGTTAGACTGAGCAGCCAGAAGAGAAGCACCGGCAAAGGTTTCGATTGTCATCTTCTTCGCAATTTCAGGAGAAAACCCGTGTTCTTCAATCCACTCCTGCCAATACATCATCAGCTCAAAAATGAATCCAGTTCCACTGGAGCATGAAACCATCAAAGCATCGAATTGATCTTCGCTTTCAACGCGAATAACTGAACCAAGGCCACCGAACAAATCTTCCATAAGGCTGGAAACATATTCTTCTTCTTTGTCGAGGCTCATGTAACCGATAACACCACGGCCGATGAGCGATGGCGTGTTCGGCATAAGGCGAACCAGTCTTGCAGAAGGTATTTGTTTTTTCAGAGAAGAAAACGGCACACCCGCCGCCAACGAGATAACAATTTGGTTTTCATTAAATAAATTATTCAGTCCTTCGATCGCCGTCGAAAAATCCTGAGGTTTGACGGCCAGTACAACAACGTCACTTTCGCTGATAACTTCTTGATTATGAGAGCGGGTTTGCACTTGGTACTGTTCAGAAATTTTTAATAACTTTCCTTCAGTGCGATTAGAAACAATGATGTGATCAGGTCTGATTTCTTTCGACTCAACCATTCCTTTTACAAGGGCCTGAGTCATGTTGCCGGCTCCAATGAAGCCGATTTTCATCGCTTTGAGCATTGGGTTCTTCACTGGTGGTCTCGTTTCTGTTGTCTTTCTCCAAATAGCATTGTACCTAACCTGATCCATGTTGCCCCCTCTTCAAGTGCAATTCGATAGTCGTGACTCGTGCCCATTGAGTACTCGTTTATATTCAACTTACTTCCAATATATTTTAATTCTTTGAAAAAGACTCTATTTTTTTCAGGAATATTTTCAAGGGGCGGCATCGTCATTAATCCGTCCACCGAAATTCCCTTCAAGTTCGTTAATTTTTCCCAATCTTGAAGAAGATTTTTGACCTCATAACCTGACTTGGAAGTTTCGCCTGATAAATTGACCTGAACAAAAACTTTTTGCACATGTTGAATCTCTAAAGATGCATCGGAAATACGCATCGCGAGATCAAGACTATCTATCGAATGGATGCAGAAAAAGTTTTTTTTTAAGAGCTTTACTTTGTTTTTTTGAAGCGGACCTATTAAGTGCCAGCGGATATCAAGATGGTTTAAGGTTTCAATTTTTTTAAGAGCTTCCTGAACGTAATTCTCTGCAAAATCCCGCTGTCCTTCAGAGTATAATTTTTCGATTTTTTCACTAGGCTGCAACTTGCTGACGGCGAGAAGTTTCTGTCCGGAAGATAACTGTTTTAATATCAAAGACCGTGCGGAGTCTTTTGAAAAATCCATCCTTTGAGTGTGAATAACTTTTCAAGCGCATGCAAGGGAAGTCCAACCACATTATCGAAGTCTCCCTCAAATTTTTCGACAAATTTTGCACCGATTCCCTGAATTGCATAAGCTCCTGCTTTATCCATCGGTTCACCTGTTGCGATGTAACTTCGGATGTCCGAATCGCTTAGATTTCTAAAAAAAACATCGGTCGTCTCAATGTGAGACGCCGATTCCCCTGTACCTAAGTCTACTAGACAAAGGGCTGTTTTTACCTGGTGCCTACGGCCGGACAAAAGTCTTAGAAACTCAAAAGCCTCGTCTTCATTCTCAGGTTTTCCTAATGCTTTTGCGCCAAAACAAACCATGGTGTCTGCGGTTAAAATAACTTGGTCTTTTGGGGTTGATGGACCGGCTTTTAGTTGCGCCACTACGGCATCGGCCTTACGTCCAGCTATGTCTAAAATTTGTTCGTCAAGACTTAGGTTTTTATTAGGAATTTCCGATACATAAACAGGGAATGAAGCAAATTGATAACCGGCTTTTTTTAGGATCTCCGATCGACGTGGTGACTGCGAAGCCAGAATTAATTGTTTCATCAAAAATAATTTATCACGAAGTGGGGAGCTATGGGTAGCACAGAACTTTTGTTATTCGGCGGATTAATTTTGGCCGGAATTTCTGTTTATCTTTTTGTTTCTTCGTTGCTTGCAGGCAAGCCGGGCGAGTCACAACTTTCTTGGGCGAGTGGTACTGAACCTGTTCAATCAAAAAATGCGATTATTAATATCTGCCGTCCTATGGTTCATCAGTTTACCCTTCAGCATGCAGCGCGGGTAAAATCTGAAAAGTACAGAAAGAAAATTCGCTTAGCTATCAAGACTTCGGGATTAACTTCAGAACTGAACGAAGATGAATTTATCGGGCTTCAGATTTTTCTGGGTTTTGCGTTTCCTGTGTTTCTTTACATCATGAATTTTTCTTTGAGTCTCGGACTCGAAACGCCATTGATCATCGGTCTTGGCGGCTTTGGATTCTTCATGCCGCAAATGCATTGTAAGGCGATGAAAAAATCCAGAGAGCTGAGCGTGCGTCAGGACATGCCGTTCTTTATTGATCTTCTGGCCCTGTCGGTAGAAGCCGGATTGGACTTCTTCGGCGCGATCCAAAAAATTGTGGATAAAGTTGCGGATAAAGACTCGGTTTTGGCTGAAGAATTTAAAACAGTTTTGAAAGATATTAAAATCGGTTCGTCAAAAACAGAAGCGTTGAAAGAAATGGCCGCGCGACTTGATATGCAAGAAATAACGAGCTTCGTGGCCGTTCTGATTGATGCCGAAGCTTCGGGAACAAGTATCTCGCAAGTTTTGAAAGACCAATCGGTTCAAATGCGTCTTGAAAGATTTTTACGGGCGGAAAAAGCCGGTGCTCGTGCATCGCAGCTGATTTTGATTCCGTTGATGATGTTTATTTTACCTGCGGTGTTTATCATGGTGTTTGGTCCGGTGTTCTTGAAAATGAAATATGGTGGGGGATAGTTTGTGAAGCTTTATAAAACAACAGAATCCAACGCCGAATTACTGGCTGACCAACTTCAGTTGGCAGATGGATTCTACTCACGCGCAAAAGGATTGCTGGGCCAAAAAAGTTTAGCATCTAATCAAGGCCTTTGGATTAAGCCTTGCCGTGACATTCATACGTTTTTTATGAAGTTTACAATTGATTGTGTTTTTCTTGATAGACGAATGCAGATAATTAAAATAGCTGCCGGCGTAAGTCCTTTTAGACTTGTCGGCCCTTTTTGGAAGTCGGAGTCTGTAATGGAATTTCAAGCCGGCTTTGTAGAAGAGAAAAGGCTAAAAGTAGGAGATCAACTTTATGTGGTCAGTTAGAATTCTTTCCGGGTCCCAAGCCGGAAACATTTATGATTTAAAGTTGGGCCGGAATATTTTTGGCCGTGGTCCAAGTTGTGACCTACAGGTTCTATCAGCGGGAATTTCAAAAGAACACTGCGAGATTCACGTTTATAAAGATAAAATGACAATTGTCGATTTGAAGTCCAGTAACGGAACTTTTGTTAACGGTGTTAAAATTCAGAACTCTATTATCCGCGTCGGCGATAAGCTGAGCTTGTTTGATATTATTATGGACGTGATCCCTGCTCCTGCTATCCGCCCGAAAAAGACGGAAGAGCAAGTTGTCAGAGAGTTGATGCAAGCGCCTGAAACTCCAAAACGTAAAAAAGCTAAGAAGCGAAGATTTCAGGCTCCGGTTTCAGTCAGTCCTGGGTCGAGAGTTCCGCAAAATTACAGTTTAAATTTTCCTCAGCAGGGTGGAAACGCCATGCAAATGGGTTACCCACAGGCGGCTTACAATCCAAATGTATACCCGGTTCAAACTGCACCGTATGCTCCCACCGGAGAACCGGCTTCATCTGCGGCGCAGTTGGATCTGAGTTTCTCTGAAAAAATCGATAATTTTATGGAAGAAAAAGTGATGCCGGCCATTTACCGCCTGAGTGTTGTCTTTTCTTTCAAACAGGTCTTGCAGTCCTTCGTGCTTGTTTTCATTTTCAGCGTCACTTTGTTGGCTGTTTTCCCTCTGGCCAGCATCATTAAAGAAACAAATTTGAAAGAAGCAGAAAAGCGCGCAAAATCTGTAGCCAGAGCACTGGCTAAATATAATGAATCAGCATTGTTGTCCGGACAGCTCGCAAATTTATCAGTGACTGAAGCCTTAAAAGAAGAAGGTATTAAAGATGCCTTCATTGTTGAGCAGGGTAATGGGCAAATCGTGGCTCCGCCGGAAAAAGCAGGCCGTGATGAAACTTCAGCTCTGGTTTTGAATGCCAGAAAAGAATCTCGTTCGCAGTTTGAAGTTTTTGACTCCAATACGATCGGGGCCACATTTCCAATTTCGTTCTATGATCCCGCTTCGGGTGAGGCTTCGGCACGGTTTCATGCCGTTGTTAAATATGACATTAGCTCTCTCAAATTTGATGAGGGGCGTATCGTGAGTCTTTTAATGCAGACTTTAATTATTGCAAGCGTGATGGGGATGGTGCTCTATCAATTGTTTGCACGACTAATCGAATACCCGCTGCGAACTTTAAATCAGCAAATCGATAAAGCGATGCTTGAAAAATCCGACAGAACAGAAGTGGCTTTCGATTATCCTGCTTTCCAAAAACTGGTTTCGAATGTGAATACTATTTTAAACAGAGCCTGGAGCGGCGAAGGGGCCATGGCCTCCAATAAGCCGCAACAGAATAAAGATCTGGAGTTCTCGAACCTAACAGAAATGATTACGCATGCGGCGCTGGTTGTTGATAACGTGGACCGCGTTGTTGCTGTGAACTCAGGTTTTGAACAGTTGCTTGGGGTTACCCGCGATACGGTGTTAAATCAAACGTATCGAAATATTACCGATATGGCGCTTGTCCAAAACGTGGAATCATTGATTGCACGGGCAAGACAAACTCCATTTGAAAAACAGACTGATAAAATTCCGTTTTCGCAATTTGAATGTGAAATCCATTGTCAGGTGTTTTTGGATTCAAACAGTGATCCTCAGTACTATGTATTAACATTGGTGCAGCTGAGCTAAGGAGAAATTTAAGGATTTATGGGTGCGTTGAAGGAAAAACCTGAAGTTAAAATGAAGCTCACTGTGGTCGCAGGGCCACATATGGGCCAGGTTTTTCAATTTAATAAAGAATTGATCACAATCGGACGTTCTGCAGAGAACGGTGTTGTGCTCATGAATGACCCTCAAATCAGCCGTACTCATGCGCAGGTAGCAGTCGTTAATAATGAAGTCGAAGTTCTGAATTTAAGCCAGAAAAATGCGTTAATTGTAGAGGGTAACAGCGTTCAGCGCTGGAAGCTGATCAATAACTCGATCTTCAAAATTGGTGATTCGGAAATTCGTGTGGAATACGATTTGGGCCGGGTAATTTCGGTTCCGACAAATCAAGTGGCAAACGTCATTCCGATGACAACGCCGCGGCCGCCGGTTCCGGTAAAGAAAAAAGTTTCAAAACCGAAACCTCAGCAAGCCGTAGTGGCTCGCAGTGGACCTCCGGCAATGGGTCAAGGACAGGCTCTTCAGCAGCGCGGCCCTCAACAGATGGGAATGCCGGGCCAACCACAATTTGGAATGCAGGGATTTCCGCAACAGAACTATAATATGAACCCGGCTTACCAGCCGGCATCTCAGCCTTCGGAGCCTAAAGATGATTCGCTTATGGCGAATCCTAACTTTAAGTTTTTTCTGATCGCAGTTATTTTGATGGGAATCGCCTATTCTTACTTCCAGACCCCTGATAAAAAATCGCAGGCCAAAAAAATTCAATCTACTTTGAAGTATGAAGACGAAATTAATGCCCGCTTGGTGTCCAAAAAGGAAAAAGATCTCGAAGACGAGCGTGACTTAGCTTTAAAACAGAAGTCATCTCCTCAAAATTTTCGGGTTAATGAGAGCTTTTTAAGAGGAATGCGTGACTTCCAGCTTGGTAATTACACAAGAGCGCAGGAATTCTTCCAAGTGGTGCTGAATCTTGAGCCGGACCATGTGCTGGCTAAACGACATTTGTATTTATCCAAAGTTAGATTTGACGAGCTCGTCCAGGAAAAATTATTACTTGGCGATTCCTATTATAAAAAGCATAATTTCAGAATGTGCCAGTCGATGTACAATCAGGTTATGCATATGTTAGAGGGTAAAAATAACGAACAAAAATACCTTCTCGCACAAAAGAAAGCAAAAGAATGTAGCCTGGCAGATCAGGGTATAAGGTAATGTCGCGATTAAAGGTTGTCCTTCGCGGTACAATTGTAAATGAAATTGAGTTATCGCAAGACAAAGAATATATAGGCGGACGCAAAGAAGGTTGTGACATCCGGTTACAACCTGAAAAAGGTATTTCCCGAGAACATTTTAAAATTAAGTTTGCCGAGGGTAAGTGGCAGATCGTAGCTATTTCCCGCTTCGGTGATGTGTTCTCTCTTGGTCAAAAAATTGAACAGGCAGATCTGCAACATGGTCAGTCGTTTCATGTTCCTCCTTATGATTTTACATTTTTTGATATGCCGGATTCAGCAATGGCCGGCGGCGGGCAAGAGCGAATTCTCCAGCCCGTAAATGAAAATACAAAAACAATGCTGGGTGCTGTTCCGCAGGTGCCTTATATAAAAATCACCGATGCAAAAGGTGACGTTCGAGAAATGCTTCGTCTTGAAGTCGGTGAGGTTTGGGTAGCAGGGCGTGATCCCGCTTGCCAAATCATTATTCCGGATCAACGGGTCAGCCGCAGACAGTACGAGATTCACAAAGTAAACGGCGCCTACACGATTCTGGATTTGGCCAGTGTAAACGGAACTTTTTTAAACGGTTCACCGGTTTCATCTACAGACCCGATGACCTTAAAGAGCGGTGATGCCATCAGCGTTCTTGATAACATCA
>JANWIU010000015.1 GCA_025449725.1 Pseudobdellovibrio sp. | reverse complement strand
GTTACATTTGGAACAGTAGTTTCACGTTCAACTGTGGTGCCGTCAGCTGATGTCAGGAGAAAATTGTAACGAAGTATGGGGCCGGCATTGCTACTGACTTCCCAGTTAAATTCTAACTCTGATTTTTCGTTAGTGTAAATGATAGCGCCACTTTCAGGATATTTTAATACAGGTGGTTCTGGTGGCAATTTCTTCACGACAATGGCATCTGCCTTTTTTGGTTTTGGTTGTATAACCGCTACCGGCTTTGGTTTTTCAGAAACAATCTCAACCACCACCGGCTTTTGGGGTTCGGGTGTAATATCTGAAACCGGTGCACTCGTTTGAGAAATCTTGAAAAGTTTTTCTTGTTCAGCCTGAGCTAAACGCAACTTTGCACGGCCCGAAGAAAAATTAAGTTCAACTTTTTCTGCTTTTGTCGATAGTACCATAAGGGAGCCTTCGTTTAATTCGATACTGCTCCCATTTGTAAATTCCAGAATGGCGCTTCCATCTTCACCAACGGAGATGGAATCACCTTCTGCGAACTTAGTACCTTTAACGGCCTGATCCCAGCCGAACTCATCTTTAGAAAGTTTCTTTACTGTTCCGCTTACGGTGGTCAACGAAGCGATAGGATTTTGAACTTTTTTGAAATAAGCTTTTACGTCAGCAATCATCAAAGCCGCTGCCATGGCGGCTACTGACAACAAAATGTAAGAAAGTATCTTGTCTGACATATCAATTTACTCTATCGGCCCAAAGGAGCACCTCCTGCACTGGACCTATGGCTTAAATACAAAATTCGTCTACAGCAAGAGCGAAAAAATACCGAAAAACGTATATGAGGCAGTTTTTTAAATGAGTGTGTTTCGACTTACGATCCGCAAGAAATTAAATCTCATTGTTATCGGTTTGCAAATCGCAACCGTGGTGAGTGTCGTTATGCTTGCGACATATTTATTTACCGAAGACCTTCCGGGTGTTTTGCGAAAAACAAATTTTGACGTCGCTTCTATTCTGGCATCACGTGTTCGATCTGAGTTTAAGCTGGCCACCGACAGAATGAGAACCGTCGGTGCGGCTTCAGTTGAAAATTTTGCTTCGGAAGATGATAAGTTCAAGTTTCTTGAAGACATTTTAGCCTCCGACAATCAGTTATTTGCAGTTAGTCTTTATGATCTGAACGCACAGGAAGTCGGCGGCCAGCCCAACGTGCGCTGGCGGGTGATGAACCCGGCAATTCCAACAAATCAAAAATTAGATGCCTCCGCATTTCTTGAACTTGATAAAAGTGCGCCGGTAAAGTTTCAGGACGCTTCCCAGGGTAAAACAGACATTCGAGTGGTTAAAACATCCGGAAAAAGCACCGTCATTAGATTAACTGTTCCCTTCTATGAGCAGAGCCCCGGCCATTTCAGTCAGTTTTTAGTGGCAGAGCTGAACCCGGATAGGTTCAATGCTTTATTTAACGAGGCATCTGCCTTTACAATTTCTTTAGTTAACTCAGAACTGAAAGTCCTGGCTTCGAATGACACGAATTTAGTTAAGGTCGGCGGGGAAGTTAATGAGAGGATTGCAGAAGCACTGCCGGCTTCCGGCCTTACACAGGCCAAACAAATCGATTATAACGGCGGCGACGATGAGGCTAAAATGGCGTCACTGCATCCGGTTCGCTTCGCGGGCTTGACGGTGGTTTCTGAAGCACCTTTCGGTAAAATTGAAAAGGCCAAGGCAAAACTTTATAAACGTACGGGCCTATTGAGTATTGTTGTTGTTTGTTTTTCAATTTGGTTTGCAATTATTTTCTCAAGCGGGTTTAAGCAATCTGTTTTGCGACTGTCAGAGGCGGCCGAACGGGTGGCCAACGGTGATTATCAGGTAAGATTGCCACTGAAAGAGCAAGGCTTGACCGGTTTGGACGAACTAGAAGAATTTTCTGAAACGTTTAACAAAATGACTGAAGGTCTTGATGAACGTAATAAAGTAAAAACTGCTTTTAATAAGTTGCACAGCAAAGACGTCGCAGAAAGATTAATTCGCGGCGACCTAAAACTGGGAGGAGAGCGCAAAAATTGCGTTGTCTTTTTTTCTGATATTCGCGGCTTCACTAAAATGAGTGAGAAAATGGACCCTGAACATGTTGTGTCCCTTTTGAACCGCTATTTTGGCGTTATGATCAAAGTTATCGACAAATACGGCGGAAATGTTACGAATTTTCTGGGTGATGGAATCATGGCCGTGTGGGGCGTCTCAAACAATGAGCCGGTTAATATTGATAAAGCGCTGAAGGCTTGCTTTGAAATGCGTATAGCACTGGAAAAGTTAAATAAAGAACTGATCCGCGAAGGTCGTCAGCCTTTAAGAATCGGAATGGGTTTGCACTACGGACCGGCCGTGTTAGGCAACATCGGATCTAACACCAGAATGGAATTTACAGTTATCGGCGACACAACAAATACAGCTTCACGAGTAGAATCCGCAACAAAAGAGTTCGGCACAGATTTGTTGGTTAGTCAGCAGACTTTACAGCAGGCTCAAGGTAACTACATTATTGAAAAAGTAAATGCACGCCTGCGCGGTAAGGAAGAAGACATCACTTTGTACAAGTTGCACGGCTACGTCGATGCGCGTGGTGGCCATATTCTTGTCCGTACTGAGTACAGCGAATTCACAGCGGATCGCTCTGAGAGAAGTGTTTACGAAATAAATTATCTGGATATTCCTCCTGAGCAGGAAGAGTTCACGGTAACAGATCATGCTCACACAGCAATAGAAAACACCGTTTTCAGAAAAATCTCGTAATTACAACGTTGTTCCCAGAGTGACCGACATCATTGAAGTATTTAACGAACTATTGGAGCCATCAGCTGCTGACCAACTGAGATTTTCATTTATCAAACTGATTCCTAAATTCCAAATTCTATCCGCTTTGTAACTTGCCGAAACCATTACTTCATAACAGGGGGATGGCTTAAAGTTGCCGGCTGCAACTATTGAAGAGCTCCCACCGGCATCGATTCCAGCGGAGAGGGCCAGGCCCAATTCGGTTTGAGGTGTGAGGTGATAGTTATTTTTAATTCCGGATCTAAGCTGGGTTCGCAAAACATTATCGGTGGCGTAAGTGCCAGAGCTGTCGACAATAAAAAGCCCGACAGTTTTTACACCGGCTTCCGTAAATAGCGATCTGCTCCAGCCGAAATTGCTCCAATGATAAGATAATGACAGACTTGCATTTGGCAAAGTAGCGGAAGATCGAACCATGCGCTGTCTTCTGAGTGAAACGTCGGCGCCAATCGCGAGTCCGCTTGGCTCAGGCTCATTTTTATTTTTCAAAACGGCACTGAGACCGTACACTTCTGACAGCGTTGAAGCCGTAGTCGAATTCAGTTCATCAACGAAGCGTCCTGAATAGTAAGAGTAGACCGGCCCCATCCAAACTTTAACCGCAATTGAAGACTGAGAAAAAAAACTTTCCTGTTCCGAAACAGCAACGGGCGGTGCTTCTGCTTGCGCGACCACCACCGACTTTGCAGGAGCCTTTACCGGTTTAGATGGTGCTTCAGCTTCGGTCAGGCTATGCGGTTCGTTTGTTCTGACGGACGGGGCGCTGACCTCGAAATCAAGGTAGTCACTCCATGGCCCGGCAACCCAGCCGGCCAATATGGCCCGGACTCTGTACGAATAGAGGCCTGCCTTCAGCGAAGCTGTAACAGTCGGTGCTTCAACAGACTGGGAGACAACGGCCTTTTCTTTATCGGACTGAAGTTTGATTTCAATTTCATAACGTTTAGCTTCGGGCATGGGAAGCCATTCGAGTTTAATCACTTCAGGAGTCAGGCAAAAGGCTTTTAACGGGCTGAAAACCGCTGCAGCAAAGGCTAACAGGGCGATCATTTTTTTTGCTTTCATTAGTTTCAGTATCTCAGAAAAACATATTTTGAGTGAATTCCTGGACTTTTTTGAAAGTTAAAGTGTTCCAAAAATGTTTTACATCAGACTTAGGACCTGAAAACGCTCTGGCGACAATAGATTCATATTTAAGTTTCCGAACAGAATCTAATGAAGATTTTGTTGATAATTCTGCTTTTTCCAATTCTGGCTTTCACTGCTGAAAACAAAACAGCTAAAAAGAAAATCGCACGTAAACCGGCACAGGTTCAAAGTGCCCGAATTTTTATAGGTCACAATTTGACGCCTTCTACAGAAGTACTTCGCAGTGGAGCTTTTACTGTTGGTAACTATGCTGCCGGTTATGGTTTAACAGAAAATTTGTTGTTAGCCACCAGTCCCTGGATTTGGACCACTTACAACACCACAAATATTCACTTGAAATACAGCCAGGTTTTAAGCCCGCAATCCACAGCCGGGCTATTAGTTTCTTATTTTGACAGTTTTGGTTCAGGTGATTTAATTGACCCGTCCTATTCCAGCAGTGCGCCGGGAGCATTTGCGCTTCCTACCGCTTCCGAAGTGGCATTGGGCACGAATCGTTACCAATGGACAAACTATTCTGCCAGCGCCCTTTACAGCTATCGTTATGAAGGTGGCAACACTCAGTATATGAATTTGAAATACAGTTATTTTATCAATGATGACAGGCCTTATTCCCTTCGCATGGATCCGGGAGATGATGCTATACGCGATCAGATTGACGTATCGACGCTTTTAAAAATGCCGGTAGAATCGGACGCCAATTTATCTCTTGAAGTTGGAATGCTGGGAGTGAACTTTAAAGAGCCCTATGCGCATTTGGGAGCCTCTGTAGGATTTCAAAAAGAAAACTGGCTGGTTCAGTTGGGCGCAAGTTATACCGTGCCTATCAGCATTCTTGGCAGTTCAGAAGCTCTGGATGTAGGGAGAATGGATCAGAGGGTGCATTATTCCGAAACAGCAAAGCGTTATTATACTGAACGCTATTTGCAGATCGCAGTCCACCCGGAAGTACAGATTCAGTACAGTTTTTAAGCTATCTTAGTGCCAAAAATCATTTCCTAATTTGCAAAAAATGGCTATAACCATGGAATGAAATTCGTTTTAATAATTTTAAGTGTTCTAACTGTTTTTTCATGTGCAACCCAACCTGTTCAGCCGGAAATTTTACAAAGTAAGCTTGCAGTCGGGATGAGTTCCTCTGATGTTATGGGTATTCTCGGTTTACCGGAACAGCGAACCGTCACGCAGCTGAATTATCCGGGGTATTTACTAAACTTCACAGATAACAACTTAGTTTCAGTGCAAAAAACTTTAGAGGGCTCACCTGAACTTGCTTTGAAAGACATCTCTCAGCAAAACCCTTCTTATACTCCGGATTCACTGGTGCTGAATAAAGATTTGAAACTTGAACTTTCGGCATTTCAAATTGCAGACTATCTTAATGACGAAGTTTTGTTTTTAAAAGCGGTGGAGGCGGGTGTAAATCGAAATGGTTTCACTGTGCGTTCCAATGCACTTTGTGTGGCTTTAGCGCACGGATTTTCAAAGGGTGCAGACGCTGTCATGAAGGCGGGTTACAACCCTGATCTGCAATTACGTACTGATAAGGGCACTACTTTGTTTCCTCCTCAATGTGTGAATTTACAAAAAGACGCCGCTTTAGCAGAGCAGTATAAAAAGCAGGTAGATGAATCAGTTAAAGAACAAACAACAAAAGTTTCTGCTGACGGCACTCCTGAAGAAAAAAAACCGATGTTTGACTGGCAAGAGTTAAAAGATTTCTTAAAACCAACGGCGCCTCCGCCCACCAGTAATATTAACCGCCAATAATTTTTAGCGGGATGTTTTTGAACGGTTGACCTCATCGACTTGACCATTGAGAGTCCAGAGATCGTATAAGAGACCCACTCCGAATATACCCAACGTTAAAAGATAAATAATACCGGTAATGAATTTTCCCATATAAAAGCGATGAAGTCCGAATACGCCTAGGAAGGTAAGTAGCAACCAGGCTACCGTGTAATCTACAGAACCCGCAGTGTAACGGCGGTCAGCCTCCAGGTCCATTGACGGAATTAAAAATAAATCGATAATCCATCCTACGCCTAAAAGCCCCAGCGTGAAAAACCAGATGGTGCCGGTGATCTGCTTACCGTAATAAAAACGGTGAGCCCCCATAAAGCCGAATATCCATGTAAGATAACCGATTGTTTTACTGTGAGTGTCATTTGCCATGAATCTAAGGTAAGACAAATTTTCTTAAGTTGCATTTAAAATTTAGAAAATAAAGATAAATAAAAACTCCGGCGGGAAACAACTCCCGCCGGATAACCCAGGAGAAAAGACTCCTTCATTTCTTCAATGTGACTATTTCACGTTGAAGATGAAGAGTCTTGATAATCTTAAAACTACACGGCCAAAAGAATTGCCGTTTGAGTCACTTTGACCGGTGACACGGTCGTAGATCGGTGCGCCGGATGAGCTACGCGCATCGGTCATTTTAAGCAGTTCGATCACGGCACCAGGTTGCTGTAAGTCAGCGATGACACGGGCTTCAGCTATGGCCTGGCCATGGGCCGTTTTTAAAGCGGAGGCTTTCATGGAGTCCCACGTGTTGGCTAAAACCCCTGGTTGCGGTTCTGACAGCGTCATCAGCAAACCTGGAGAGTTAATATCGATAGAGTGACTATTTTGTTTCATAAAAACTAATATTTCATCCTGCACCAGCGCAAGGTCAGAAAGATTCGTCAGTTTGAAAGAAACAGTGCTGCTGGATTCCCAGCTGTGATCCTGGTCACAAACAACGACAGTCACATTATCACCGTCGACATTTTTTTCGTAACGGGTTTTTACCGACTGCTCATTGTTGCCTTGTGAAATTTGAATTTGGTCGCCGATGTTTGCGTTAGCATGCTTTTGCAAAAGATTTTGCAGTTGTGCGGCTGTCACATCGACTTGCCCTCGGGATTCACGGGCAGAAGTGTGGCAGCTGGCCGTAATCGCCATATCTAACCGTAAAAATTCTGCAGGTTGAACGATTACGCCTTCTCCGACAACTTCCAGGCGGCTGGCCATGCTCAGTGAGCTCGCCATCATGATACTTGTTAAAATAATATTTTTCATGTTTCCTCCAACATGTTTGTTGGAGAGGTAATTACGCTTACCTAATCATAAAAGATAATTATTATAATTTAATTCGTGATAATAAATTTTAATGATAAAGGCAGGGGCCCTCTATCGGCGTCGGCCATTTCGAGATTTTGGCGGTTCAGGAGGTTCCACAGGAGGGCAGTGCTGTAAAGTAGAGCCGGTTGTGCTATCTACGAATCGTGAGTTGAAGGCTCCGTTTACGACCAATTTTCTTTCAATGTGATCGCCAACCCGAGTGGCAGTGTAATAGTTTCGGTTTCTAGGGCCGTAAAATACGATTCCCCTACAGGTGCTAATGGGACAAGGAACCTGCACATCTTCATAATTTGCATCGTACATCTGACTGAATTCCACTTCGCCTGAAACAGTGTAGTGACGGCTTATGCTTTCGTCATCCCACCCGTAACGTAACTCCCGTTCAAGGGTCAGGCTTGAGTTTGAAGAAACAATGGCGTCACACTTTGCGGTCTGGCATGACATGTAGCTGGCGGATACTTTCAATTTTTGGTTAGTATAATCGATGTCGGTAATATTTGCTGTCTTCCATCCCGCATCAAAGAAATTCGGATTTCTCGTGGGCTCTTTATCAATTTGGAATCCCGGTGGATTAACAAAATTGGTAAGTAGCGCTTCATCGCTTGGCAAACGTCGTTGCATGATGACAGGGTCGCAATAATCAAATCTGGCTGTTACTACAATTGCAGGCATAGTCGAAGGCTCTTCCGCCGGTTGCGAAGCCTCTGGAGTTGCTTCAGCTTCTGCCTGTGGGGAAGCAGTGTCTTCTGAATCCTGAGCGAACGCCAGAAGTGTCAACAATAGGCAAAATGCAAAAGCTAATGTTCGCATTATTTCTCTTCGGACTAAACGACTTTGCAGTTTACGACGTAGTTGTATTATTTTGGGAAAATCTTCATTCTTTTGACAACCAGCAGGGTTAGGATGTATTTTATATATCAATGAGATCCACGTTTCTGTCTGTTTTGATTGGTTCATTTTTAAGTGTATTTGCACTTAGCGCCTGGGATTTTCATTGTTCGGGATCTGAGTTACATCAGGATACTCATCAACACGCTTCTCAGAATACTGAAGCCGACGCTGATCATGACGCTGATCATGAAGGTTGTCCTCCGCATATGCATTCCTGTTGTACAAATGTTTTTGTATTTCAAAAGGAAAGCCAGATCTTTTTTCCTTTAGATTTAAAAATTGTTTTTTCGGAAAACACTGCATTTCTAAAGCCGGCGCCTATTCTCGAAGGGCCGTTCCAGCCACCTCGGCTTTCATAAGTAAAATCCGCCCATAAATTTTTCGTTAATTTACTTATGAGGTCTCTATGTTGAACTATATTATTCGTTTTGCGCTTAATCACCGGCTTTTTGTTGTTGCTGCGTCCGCAGCTATTTTAGTCTACGGTGCAATAGCGCTTACGCAATTACCGGTCGATGTATTTCCAGATATTACTCGCCCAACCGTTACCATCATGACAGAAGCTCATGGAATGGCCCCTGAAGAAGTTGAAACCCGTGTCACATTTCCGGTCGAAAGCTATTTGAACGGTATCCCGGGTGTAGAGCGTATTCGGTCGCAGTCCGGTATCGGCTTGTCAGCCATTTATGTAGAGTTCGAATGGGGAACTGAGATTTACCGTAACCGGCAATTAGTTCAGGAAAAACTGAACTTAGCAAAAGAGAAATTGCCGAAAGACATAACGCCCATCATGGGTCCTGTCGGATCTTTGATGGGGCAGATTCAGCAAATCGCAGTGACCTCTGAAAATGCGGAAGTTAGCCCGATGGAGCTTCGCAATTTGGCAGAATGGGTGATCCGACCGCGCTTAATGACAATTCATGGAGTATCGCAGGTTATCGGGATCGGCGGAGGCCTTAAGCAATATCAAATTTTGGTTTCAGCAGAAAAATTAAATAAGTTTCAACTTTCAATAGAGGGTATCGATCACGAACTGAAGCAAATCAGCCAGAATACTACAGGTGGTTTCTTAGAAAGTAATACCCAGGAATTTTTGGTTCGAAACATTGGTGTGGTTACCGGAATCGAAGACATTGAAAGTACTTTGATAGGGATGCACTTCGGAAAGCCTGTGCTGGTAAAAGATATTGCGACTGTAAAAGAAGCGCCACGGGTAAAACGCGGCGACGGAAGCTTCAATGGTAAACCGTCAGTGGTGTTAACGGTTCAGAAACAGCCAGGTGCGGATACCATTGCCATCACCGAAAGTGTTGAAAAGGCCATTGAGGAACTTCGTCCGTCTCTGCCAAAAGGCGTGATAGTTAATACCGATGTATTTAAGCAGGCCAACTTTATTGAGGCTTCGATTTCAGGAATAAAAGGAAAGCTTAAGTTGGGCACAGTACTTGTGTTTATTGTATTGTTTGTGTTTTTAGCTAACTTGCGAATGTCGGCTATTACCCTGACGGCGATCCCCGTATCTT
>JANWIU010000014.1 GCA_025449725.1 Pseudobdellovibrio sp. | reverse complement strand
AATACGAATTTGCGCAGCAGTTGTCGCACAAAGCAATTGCCGGTAGGAACTGTTGAGGTTGGAGACCTCGATTTGTGCCGGCCGCCGATGTTAGTTGGGGGAGTGGCTGCAAACGCCGAACGTATAACTATCAGTAAAATTAATATTACATCCACGAAACAATTTTTAATGGCCGTTCGTAGAACTGACGGGCTTACCATTGAAAATTGTCAATTTACAGGTGGAAGTGTGTCCGGCGTATTTTTACAGGCTGGATTCAGACACTTTAATACAATATTACATCACAATAATTTCACGCTTGCAGGCACTGCAGCTTTGTCAATTTCAGACGCGGATACGATTACGGTCTATTCTAACAAATTTATAAATAATCATATCGATCCGCAATACACATACGCTCTGCCTGACGGCACATCAAAAATTTATCCTGGTGGACAGCTTTATTTAGGAGATGCAAAATCTACAGAAGCATTGCCTGTGGGTTCTATTACTAACGTAAAATTGTTAAGCAATGAATTGACCATGACGGATCCCTACATTACGCGCGACGATCTCGGGTTCCCTACAACTGCCGGTATTGAAATTATGAATGGAACTAATTCCGGGGTTGAAGACGTCTTGGTTCAATGGAACAAAATTACAGGCCTTCCAAGGTCCGGGATTAGTATTCATTGCCCGCCGGACAATCTTCCATGCTTTAAAAGCGACGACAAATTGAAGATTACAGTTCGGGACAACGTACTTTATCAAAATTTACGCGGGTTTCCTGCTTTAGACGAAAGATACGGTGTTAATTTGGAAAAGAATCCGCACTCAGGCGCTGACGTTTTTCTAAATTCGCTTTTTATTCCCGGAGCCGGGTACGTAAAAGCAGACCTTTCAAACAGTAATCGAGATTGCGTTGTCGATCCGGTTACAAAACTTTGTTCCGTTACTATTAAAGCGAGTATTGAAAACAGACCGGCTGGATCAGCCCCGGTGATCAGAGTAAATGGAGCGCTCTTTAAAGCTTTTGGTAGTTCGAATTCAATTGAAGCAACCGCACCGTGGATAAAAAAGCAGACCTACGTGTTTTCAGTACATTTGAACAGTAATGAAGGTGAGCCAGCAATCGCAAACTGGAATGTGATGGGGAAGTAAGTTCAACATGTGCTCAAGTTCCCGCTGGAAACCGCAATTTTCTTTTCTAGTAAAAAATAAGAATATTTAAAATACTTTTTTTGGACTAGGGCTGTTTGTGTCTAAAAAAAGTATTTTAAATATTCTTATTTTTTACTAGAAAAGAAAATTGGGGTGACCAACGGGGCTTGAACCCGCGACACTCGGAATCACAATCCGATGCTCTACCAACTGAGCTATGGCCACCACAGGAAAAAAGACTTTGTAAGTTATAGTGAAAATGCCCTAAAAATGCAAGCGGATCAAAGATCTGAGGAGATATTAGGCGGAATTGAGTTCCTGTCCCTTATAATCGGGATTACGTTAAACGCCAGTTGGGTAACAATGGGCCCAATTAAGATCCCCGCAGGTCCATAAGCGTAAATGGCGCCTACGAGTGCTAAAAGCAGAATAACCGGGTGTATCTGGTCGTTTGCTGAATTGAACAAAAGTGCTTTAATGACGTTATCCGAAGTCGAGGCGATCGCAAAAGCAACGATCATGGCAATGGCAGCCCCAGGTTTGTCATTCATAAATGAAACGAGAATCAAAAATAAAGACGGCGGAGCGCAACCCACCACCGGTATCAAAGCAAAAATAAATGTAAATATAAACACCATGAAGAAATCATCAAAACCGCAGAAGTAAGCGAAGATTGAAATAATCAAAGATTGCACCGCTGCAACCAAAAGAGTTGAAATCAGTGCCAGACGGCTGCTGGTCTTGACGACGGCAACCAACTGATTCGTTTCGGCTTCTGAAAGCAAATCCCAGTTTAAAAAAGTTTTCTTGATTTGTTCGGATTCATTTAAAAAATAAAAAAGTGCCAGTGAAAACGCGATGACTCCGATAAGGAAGCCAGGAATTCCTGTAACAAATGCAGTCGCCCAGCCGCCGATGGTGCCCACATGATCCGTAAGAAATTCCGTCGGTTTACCCAATGTACTGATACTGATATTGAAAGATCGCGCCATTGTGTTCAGAGCATCTTGTGCCTGATGAATAATCTGCATCAGCCAAACGAATGCTTTTGTGTTTTTAAAGCCGATCTCACTGTATTCGTTAAACGAAGAAACCAGCTTCAATATTAAAAAGGTGAGAGGAAAAGCTATGAACACAACGATGGCTGCCATCAACATAAGACTTCCGGCCCTGCGGCTGATTCGTCTTGCTTCCATTTTGGAAACAGAGTCATGCAGTGCAAACGCCAACATTGCCGCTAACAGAATCGGCGTTGTGAAACGCCAAAACATAAATGCAAAAGCGAGAAATACGCTTCCGACGACAATGTATCTGAATATCTTATGGCGGGCTTCGTTATGCATGAATTACAAAACTAAAGATTTTTTTAATTCTTCAAGTTTTGAGTCAGCCGGTTTGCCGAACCAAATAGATAACAAGCTGCTGGCAAAAGCTTTTGGTCCTGTAACACTGATAATGCGGGCATTAGGATCAGTCAGGTAAACAGTTGCGTTATCGCCAGCCCAGGTAAAGGTAATCGCAAAGCTTTGGCCTTTTTTAAATTCTTTGATGTTGTTTAACTCTTTCATGATGGTGCCAAGCTCTAAACCTAAAGATTTGTCATCCGTTTTAAGGCCGTTAGCTTCCAAGCCTTCTTTAAAAGAAGAAGAAATTTTTTCGCCAGGAAGATCACGTAAGAAAGTCAGGTGTAATTGAACAGGGCCAGCTCCCGGAACTGAATCCAAAAACTTTTGTTCGTCTTTAACCAATTTTTCAGGTGCTGCTGCCATAACCTGCATGACGTATACACTTACCGTTAATAAGCCGAATACGTTTTTTCTGCGAAGACCGTGAGAAACTTTTTTCATCGCAACTTCAGTTTTGTCATCGTTAACCAATACGACCGAGTTAACCAGCTTCGCCTCTTCGTAGGTTTTAGATGTTGTCTCCGTTTTTAAAAGTATCGCGTGTGATACGGATGCCTGAAGAAGGGATGCCAAAAATACAGACATAGTCAGGGTTTGTGTTAAGGTTTTCATTAAGTCTCCTATCGATTTATGATTCGAGTATGTTTTTGCGGTATAAAACTCATTCTTAGCGACGGTGTCAAACAAAACGAGACCGTAGTAAAAAATAGTGAATTTGTTAAGCTAAAAACATTCAGATTCTGTTGCGAGGTGGCTACGATGAAAATAATGTCTGCTGGGTTGATTTTGGTAACGATTTTAGCGTTTAACAGCGTCTATGCTAAAGATATGACCCATAGGCTTGGTGTTGGTTTTAAAAATAACACCTCTGTAAGCATTCCGTCTGTCACGGCTGTCTATTTTGCCGACAAAGATGTGGCCTACACAGCGGCCGTCGGTATGGACACCATGCAAGGTTACACCGCCATGCAGATCAGTGGCGGCATGAGATACATTATGTTTTTTGAGAATAATCTGAATTTTTACGTGAGCGGACAGGCGGGTGTTATCAACTACGAAACTCCAGCTACCGGTAAGAAGTCAGGGGCCGAATTTCTTGCTCTTGGTGGAGTGGAATTCTTTTTCTCTGGGCTTGAGAATTTAGGATTCACTGCTGAGGCCGGCTTGGGAATGGCTACGCTCGGCAGTACAAGAGTTTACACAACAGCGCTTGATCCGGTAAAAGCCGGAATTATTTTTTACTTTTAATCCATAGCGAAGGGACAACCATGAAACAAGTTATTCACACAGATCACGCACCCAAAGCAGTAGGGCCCTATTCACAGGCTGTTCGAATGGGCGACTTTTTATTTTGTTCAGGACAAATCTCAATCGATCCTAAAACTCAGGAAGTGTTTACCGGAGATATAAAAGTACAAACCGAAATGGTTCTTAGTAACATCGACGCTTTGCTAAAATCACAAAATTTGAAATTTTCTAACATCGTTAAGACAACAATTTTTTTAACCAGCATGACAGACTTTGCTGCGGTAAATGAGATTTACGCAAAACGATTTTCTGAAAATCCGCCGGCACGGTCTACGGTGCAAGTAGCCGGTCTTCCAAAAGGCGTGAATGTTGAAATTGAGATTATTGCAAATTATTCAGCTTAAAAAATTTGGGCTGGCGCTTCGCCTGGCCCTTTATTTTACGGTCTTTATTGCTGTCTTTTTGAATGAAAAAGCAAAGGTCATCAATTTCCCGGATCCTTTACCGGTGCTTGATAGTCTGCCTGTTACCGACTGCGGAGTTGTTTTGACCGGAGCCCCGGGGCGTATTCGAGAGGCCTTTGAAGTTTTTGCTCAAAAAAAATTTAAAAAACTGATAATTTCCGGTGTCTATAAAGATACTCAGCTTCATGAGATCTTTCCTCATTTGCCATTTTACCCCGAAGTCAATGAAGGGGACGTCATCTTAGAAAAAATTTCCGGAAGCACTTATGCAAATGCCAATCAAAGTTTGCTGGTGGCCGAAACCTTAAAGTGCAAAAGTATTTTGTTAATGACCTCAGAAATCCATATGTACCGTGCGTTCAGTACTTTTAAAGCGGTGTTCCCCGAAACCATCAGAATAGAGAAGTATCACATCGGCAGTGTAGGCCGCGATATCAGAATATTTGATGTGTATTTTGAAACCTTTAAAACTGTCTTTTATGACATCGCCATTATCGTTACCGAGCTCATAAAGTAAATCGCGTCAAAACCCGCCCATGGTCGAGTCATGTTTCTTTTTAAGTCGCCGACAAGTACTAAATGGCGCAAACAAAGTCTATTCAGCTTGAATCTGTACAATTGGTGAATGTGAGCCTTCAGGTAGAAGGCTTAGACCCTGTTTTGTCTTCTGTTGATCTTGAAATTCCAATGGATAAAACCGTTGAAGTAAAAGCCTCAAATCCTGCACATGCTGTCTATTTACTTGAAATGCTGGCAGGCCGCCGTGAACCCCAAAAGGGCAAAGTTCAATGGCACAATTCTTTAGGTCATGATGATGACCTGGCCGATAGATGTTTTTTTGAAGTAGTGGCCGGTTATTTTGAAAGCGAAAGACCTGCTCCGCAGTCCACTGTGCATGAGATACTTTCTACAGTGGAGGCTTCTCCGGACGTTTTGAAATCGGCTATCACACATTTTGGACTTCAGAAAAAAATGGATGCTAAGTTTCATACTTTGACATTCGAGTGGCAGAAGATAATTTTACTGATCCGTGCCACTTTAAAGATTCCTCAAATGTTAGTTTTAGAAGACCCTGCAGTTGGCATTTCAGAAGAAAAGTTTTTAGATTATCTGGATTGGATTCAGTATTGGCAGCGCCAGGGGAACTTCCGGCATATCTTTTTGACTAACAATCACCCAACGGCAGCGCGTCACCTCGATAGCATTTCAATGTTCGTCGATGAAGGCCTCATTTACGTAGAAGAACAGCCCGAATTTAAAAAAGCTGTTCAGTTCTAGCTTTACTCCTTCTGTGTCTGCTTTATAATTTTTTTCATGGCGGTTAAAGACAGTCTCAGTTACTTCTTCCTTAAAAAGCTGGTGTTTTCAGACCGTTCTGGCGCTTTGATCAAAAGAATCACCACACTTTCTTTTTTTGCGATTGTCTTAAGTTTAACTGCTTTTTTTATTGTTCTGTTTGTGATGAACGGGATGAACCGCAATATAAAAGCACGAATCATGTCGCTAGAGCCGCACCTGACAACAGTGAATAATTTTTCACAGGATGTTGATGTAACCGGCGAACTTCATGATGCGAACTCAATTAAGTATCAAAAGTTTGATCTTATCTTACGAAGTATTGATGGCCAGTTCCGCGGGGGAGAAGCCACCGGATATTCCACGCAAGGACTAAGTGACTGGGTGAAGCAACTGAACTTCACTCAAATGCTGGGCCGACGTCAGTTCAATACCTATGAAGCGGCGGATGAACTTCAACTGCTCGAAAACGAAATTGCCATCGGTGTAGACCTGGCCAGATCATTAGGAGTTTTAGAAGGGGACGAGTTGACGCTGATTCCTCCTGAAACTTTACTTTTAAGTTCCCTTGAAACGCCGTTGTTTCAGAAGGTCACTGTAAAAAAGATTTTGCTGACAGATTTGTATGACTTGGATTCGAAGCTGATTTTGTTTAACAGCGACGTTTCGTTGAAACGGTTTTCAAACACTTTAAGCCGCAAGACCGGGTTTCATATCTGGTTTAAAAACGTAGAAGACGCAGAGCCCGTAAAAGAAAAGCTGACAGCTAAAAATATTTCGTCTGAAACCTGGCAAGAAAAGAATTCTGACTTATTTTTTGCATTGAAAATGGAAAAGCTGATGATCGGAACGTTTCTGGGCCTTGCAGGCCTCATTGCGTCTTCATCCATCTTGACCGTATTGGCGCTTTTGATGTCCCAGAAGAAGTATGACATTGCCATTATTAAGACGCTGGGTTTATCACAAAAGAAAACCCTTTGGCTCTTTACAAAAATCGGACTGTGGATTTCCGGAATGGCGATATTTTTGGGAACCCTAATCGGAGTCGGCGTCAGTCTTTATATTCAGTTTTACCCGGTGAATGTTCTTCCGAATATTTATTACGATTCGTCGATTCCGGCACAGGTCAATTTTGTTTTTATAGCCATCGTTGTCGGGCTGTCAGCTTTACTGGCATTTTTGGGGTCTTATTTACCGGCAAAGGCTACCTTTGAAATTCAACCGGCTTTGTTGCTAAGGCAAAAAAACTAAGAGCAAAATATCGAGTGCATAATGAGACTGTTTCCCTATGTTGGGCGTCGGCACAGAGCAATAAATCCGGCACACGGAAGTTTACCGATATGCACGGCGTACCGAAACCCAACATCGGGAAAAAAGGGAATCGACTCGAAACACACGGAATCGATTTTGATTCCAAAAAAGTGAGAGCAAAATATAAAGCGAATTATATTGAAACTTGGAAGTCGCGCAGCGCTTGATTCAACGAAGTCTTTTTGTTTGTTGATTCCTGGCGGGTACCGCTAATCAACGCACAGGGAACTCCAAATGATCCTGCCGCGAAGTTTTTATTTTCGACTCCCGGAATTACAACAGAATTGGCAGGGACGTGGCCTTTCATGATTTTAGGGCCTGATGAGTCTGTGACATCAATAATTTTTGTGGAGGCCGTAATGGTGACACCGGCGCCAAGAACTACCCCTTGTTCTAAGTGAACACCTTCTACCACTATACAGCGGCTACCAATAAAGCAATCATCTTCAATAATTACCGGTTGGGCCTGAGCAGGTTCTAATACTCCGCCTATTCCCACGCCACCTGATAAGTGAACGTTAGCGCCGACCTGCGCGCAAGAACCAACAGTGGCCCACGTATCAACCATGGTGCCTGATCCAACATAAGCACCGATGTTAACGTATGAAGGCATGAGAATCGCACCTTTTTCGATGAAGCTTCCGAAGCGGGCTACAGCAGGCGGAACCACTCGTACGCCTTCTTCTCCGGTCCATTTTTTTACCGGGACTTTGACTAAGTAATTTAGCGGGCCACATTCCATGGGTACATTTTTTTGAATACGGAAGTAAAGTAGAATAGCTTTTTTAACCCATTCATTTGTAATCCATTTGCCATCAACTTTTTCACAGACTCTTAATTGGCCTTTATCGATTTGTGTTACGACGTCGATAATTAATTTTTGTTCAGCCGCAGATATATCGGCGGCGGCTTTTTCAAATATGGCACTGATTTCGTTTTTCATAGATCCTACTTTTTTATTACTGAGCTGGATTTCTTATTCTTGCCGATTCTTTTAAGCCTTCGATAATTGCAGGAACATGCACTTTGATAACTTGGTCAAAAGCCAGTTCACGTTGAATTTCGTAAGTTAAAGTCGGAATGTTATTTTCATGGCCTGCGTAAGTGCCTAAAGATCCCGGCGTCGGGTAACCGATGTCAGGTTCGATGCTGTAACCGGTTAGTTCTGCAATCACTTTTGCTTCCGGCACATCACCGTTCGTATTCAGCATTGGATTCCAAGAATGCATAGAAATAATGAGGTCGACTTTATTTTCTTTCAGGAATTTTACTAAGGCCTGATTTTCTTTTTCGCTTAAGGCAGAAGGGCCCGGGTTGTAACGTTCTTTTGCGGCTACCGGTGTCCAGTCTTTAGTTGGCAAATTTCGGTTTAAGTCTACTTTGTTGGAATTCACCCGTTGATTGGTCAAAATCCCTTCAGGGTTAAATTCCGGAATTAATGTAATATGAAGATCAAGTTCATAAGCCTGACGGAATTTTTCTAAAAGGCCTTTGGTAGCAACCACGCCTTCTGGTTCGTCACCATGGACTCCGCCGATGATTAAAATATGGGCTTTTTTGCCGTTTTGACCCGCTAAGGAACCCGCCGGTTTAAAGGTGTAGCCGTGAATGGGGATATTTAATTGTGTTTCGCCGAATTTGAATATTTCCATAACGGGGATAATCGTGCAAAATACCGTAAATGTCACGCAAGCTTTTACAGTACAAAAACGGAAATCTCTGCTTCGGGCCCGGCGCGGTTCCTCTCTCAAAATTTGTAGAAAACTATAAGCAGCCTGTATTAGTTTATGATCTCAGTATTATTAAAGAACGAATCAATTGGATCAAAGGGTGGAAGAACCTCGGTCAAGTCCACTTTGCAGTGAAATCCAACTTCAATCTGGATATTTTAAAATTTATTAAAAACGCCGGCTGCGGCGCTGATGTGGTTTCCGTGGGGGAGATCAAACGCTCTCTGGAAGCGGGTTTCAGCATGTCGGACATTATATTTTCCGGTGTGGGTAAGTCCCGTGAAGAGTTGACCTGGGCTATTGAACGCGGCATTTATCAAATTAACATTGAAAGCCATTCGGAACTTAAAAAAATCATTGAGATTGCGGACCGTTTGCAAAGACCTGTCAGTGTTGGTTTAAGAATAAATCCGGAAGTAGATGCAGAAACGCATAAATCAATTTCGACCGCGCTTAAGGATTCAAAGTTCGGTCTGGATATGGCGACAGGCAATGAGTGTATTGAAATTTTATCAAAGACAAAAAATGTAAAACTGAAAGCTTTAAGTTTTCACTTAGGTTCGCAAATATTGAATATTTCAGTTTACGAAAAGGCTTTGAACGTCATGAAGCCCTATTACCTTGAAGCCAAAGCCAAGTGCCCTGACCTGGAACGTTTTGACTTGGGCGGCGGTATCGGGATTGACTACACCGACGCAGATTCCGGCGTAGATGAAGGCCGCTGGTTACAATTACAGTCCCTCTATGAAAAAGAATTAAAAGATTTCAAAGCTGTCTATTTGCTAGAAATCGGCCGCTTTATTGTGGCCAGATCCGGCGTGTTGTTAGCGCGTGTTGAAATTATTAAGAACAATCCATTTAAAAAGTTTTTAGTTTTAGACACAGGCATGACTCACATCATGCGGCCTGCGCTTTACAATGCTTACCATAACATTATCCCATTGAAGCTGAACGAAGGGCCGAAAGAAGTTTACGATGTTGTAGGGCCTATCTGCGAATCAACAGATGTATTGGGCACAAACAGGGAATTCACGCCGATTAATGAAGAAGAGTTTGTTGCCATTTGTGATGTGGGCGCCTACGGAAGTGTGATGGCATCCAGATACAATTTACGTGATGAACTGGTTGAAGTTTTTGTCTAAATTGTCGATAGTTTTAAACGACGCTGACCGTTTCGAAATCAATTTGCCCGGTCATAACAGTACAAAGAAGTTCGTTCGACAGATTCTCAAATTGTTCGCTATGATCGGTCAGCGCAACAGTTAAATAACTTTTTTCCGGATTCGAAGCCATCTTGATGTGATCACGTTCAAAGTCCGCCGCCAGTTCAAGCGAAATCGCTTCACCGGAATCAATTAAGTGAACATGGTTACCGAATACTTTTCGGATAGAGGCCTTAAGCAGCGGGTAGTGCGTACAGCCGAGAACAACAGTATCAACCTCTGCCTTTTTTAAATTCTGCAAATATCGAAAAGCAATAATGTTTGTTACCGGATCTTCGTACCAGGCTTCTTCCGCCAGCGGAACAAACAAAGGGCAGGCCTGAGAAAACACCTGAGCGTCCGGCATCAACTCTTTTATCTTTTTGGTATAACTTCCGGAGCGGATTGTTGCACGCGTGCCTAAGACACCAATGCGTTTGTTTTCAGTTTTTTTAACAGCGAGATCTGCACCCGGAGTAATGACATTGTAAACGGGACGGCCTTCAAATAGGTTTTCATTCACTTGCGTAGAAGCCGTATTACAAGCGACGACAATAGCTTTTACATCCCGTGAGACAAGATACTTCATGTTTTGAACGGAATATTTTCTTACCGTTTCAGGAGACTTCGACCCGTACGGAAGACGGGCTGTATCGCCAAGATAAATATAGTTTTCATTCGGAAAAGCCTTAACCAGCTCACGCAGCACGGTGATTCCGCCGATGCCTGAATCAAAAACGCCGATCGCTCTGTTGTCAGACCGGTTGTCTAAACTCAATTTTTAACTCCGTGAGCACGTGATTCAGAAATTCCGTTTGCCGACATTTCCATGAAAAGTGCTTTTTGTCTTACTTCTTCGATACTAACAGCGTTTACGTAACTCATACCGCTGCGAATACCGCCGCAAAGTTCGTGAATAACATCAGCCACGTGACCTTTTACATTTACAAAAGTAGATTCGCCTTCCGGAGCCATGCCTTGAGGCATGTCACCGCGCCATGAAACCTGCGCTTTTTTAGAAGCCATTCCACGGTATTGTTTTCTGCCGTTAACGATATCTCCCGGAGTTTCGATTGTTCCTGAAAGCATACTTCCCAACATGATGATCTGCGCGCCTGCCGCGAAGGCCTTCACCATGTCGCCTGATGTTCTGATACCACCGTCAGCAATTACAGGCACGCCGTAATGTTCAGCCGCTTCCGCACATAAAGCCACTGCGGTTAACTGTGGAACTCCTGCGCCTGTGATAATTCGTGTAGTACACATAGATCCGGGCCCGATTCCGACTTTAATGCAATCAGCACCGGCTTCGATTAAATCAACCGCTGCGTCCGGAGTAGCGAGATTTCCTGCAATCACTTCAAGACCTGAAAAGGTATCTTTAAGCCATTTCAATGTATCCATCATATGAACGGAGTGCCCATGAGCGATATCAATTGTCATCAAATTCACGCCGGCTTTAACTAATGCATCCGCGCGTTCTTTGTAATCGGCATTCACGCCAATGCTGGCAGAAATAATCTGGGCGCCTGCTTCGCGAACTTTAACCACTTCATCGACCTGTTGTTCGATAC
Source organism: Pseudobdellovibrio sp. (assembly GCA_025449725.1). Lineage (GTDB taxonomy): Bacteria > Bdellovibrionota > Bdellovibrionia > Bdellovibrionales > Bdellovibrionaceae > Pseudobdellovibrio. The sequence goes on along the minus strand of JANWIU010000014.1, from coordinate 7,692 downwards.
TCATAAAGCGGTGAAGAATTCCAAGGCCGCCCATTTTGTGCATGGCAATTGCCATAGGAGCTTCCGTTACGGTGTCCATGTTGGCAGACACTATCGGCGTTTCTAAAAATTTTGTTTTTGTGATTTGGGATCTCAAAGACGGGTCTCTGCGGGATTTAACTTCCGACTTGCGCGGAGTAATTAGAACGTCGTCAAACGTTAATCCATGATCGCGCTCTTTAATATTTTTCCAGTTGAACATCAGTGCCATTGTTACCTCTCTTCTTTCGTGCCATCTTCTGGCACCTCGACCGGAACTTCTTCCGGAGATTCGTCTACAGTCCCATTTTCTGAGTTTTCTTCTTGATTATCTTCCGGTGTTTCTTCAGCCGGGCTTTCCGGCATATCTTCTGAGTACTCGACCATCACTTCAGCAGGAATTTCAGGAATGGATTCTGCAAATTCAGTTTGATTCATATAATTTAAAAAAATCTTTAACATCATGTAATGAAAACCGTACTCGGCCAGGGTTTTTAAAAAAATGATCAGGGTGCCTGCAAGAGGGTAGTCACGCAATAATCGGTAAGGCTCTACTGTAAAATAAAGAGCGATCGGTACTCCTACATAAAAAACGGTTAACCACAGATTTACTTTTTTAAGATTCTGTTTGCAGATAAGGCTAGAATACTGAAGTGCATCTACAGCGCCTTCTTTATATTTTCTAGAAAACAAAACCACATAGGGAGTCAGCGTAAATAAAATGAACTTTGCGATTCCGGGAAGAATAAAGACCAAGCTCCACATGAAGGATTTTCCCCAAGAACGCAGGCTTTCGATCATGGAGAGTTCAAGATTTTCTTCAAAGTAATCTGCAAACGACGGCGGCTGCTTAACGATGTTATAAGAACATAAGATCGCAAAAAGCATCGGAAAGAAAATGGCGGAAAGCAAAGACAGTGTGCCCCAAACCCAGAGCGTGTCGCTTAAGCCTTTTGGAGAACTGACGAGTCTTTCCACTTTTAGGGCTATGTATTGATCCGTGAAGGTGCTCGCAAACATCGCTGCAAATATCAGCAAAAAGAATGGCGTGAAAACCGATTTAAAACTAAGTTCTTTCACTTGTAGCACAGCCTTGTAGAGTTAAATGGGAACCCTATCCTGTCAATGTAAAGCCTCGTAGACCCTCTGCAAAAATCAACGACTGTTCCAGCACCTTCTTGCTTAGTTTTTGAGCCGGCGAAACTTAGTAATTCTAGGCGCTAGAAAGTTGCAGCAAGCTCTTCTGTGGCAGGTTCCAGCTTAATTAAAAACTGAGTCCCTTTGGGAGACCGTCTAGTGACTTTGACCGTACCGCCGTAAGAAAAAATAAAGTCTCTTACAATCAGTAAGCCGTGACCGGTGCTGTCCTCTTCGCTGTCTTGCAATCTGCTTCTATCGATTTTTAGTTTTTCGCTGAAAATGAGTTCGATCATTTCTTTGCTGAGCCCAATTCCTTCATCTTCCACTTTAAGTACAATATTGCCAAAAGTCGGCTTTTCCACGCTAACTCTGATTGTCGTGTTTGCATCGGAATACTTAACAGCATTGTCCAGCAAATTGACTAAAACCTGGTTGGTCAGCGAAATTTCTTCTGCCATTACCATTGGGGCCGAATCGGTGAGGTTGCAAACTACCTGAATATTCTTTCTAGCTGCTTTTACGCGTATAATTTCTGCCGCATTTTTAACGGATTCGTTTAGGTTTACCGGACTTAACTTAACGACATCTTGTCCGCGTTTTAGATAAATTTCTTTATAGTGGCGAACAATTGCGTTCTGCCGTTTGATGGACTGACTAATGTTTTCAAATTCCTTTTTTGCAAAATCCAGATCTGCAGCTTTTTTCCCGGCGCGTGAACAGACATCAATGATCATCGATAAATTTGATAAATCATGAGCGAGAACCCTGAAAATTGTTTTAACAACATTATCCTTGCTGGCATTTAATCTAGCGATTCTAAGCGCCGACTTAATGTCTGAAACCTGAATCGACATATAAAAGGCCAAAAGAAATAATTGAATTGGCCTGAAACCGAGCGGTGCATATGCAAAAAACCAATGGACTGCAAGAATGTCCATTCTATTTAACGCCCAAATAAAATAGCCCAAGGAGCCGAGCCCCCAGGACAGCAGAAAATACATCGCATGCTGGGATTTTCTATATAAGTGATAGAGCGACACAGCGACTATTGTCAGTGGCACCAATGCAAGTACTTGCGATGCAATACTCCATAAAAAATTACCGTCGTACACACTGTAAGCAGCGAGACCAAAAAGCGATACGAGTTCAAATCCAATCAAATAATTTACAAATTTCGAAGTTTTTTCATTTTTAAAAAACACAGCCAGGAAAAGAATTTCAAAAAATCTTCCTAGAAAAAAGATGGGGGGATAGAGGTCATAACCACTAATGAGATCTGTGGACGGCTTAATTAAGTCCCAGAACCCGCGGTACACCGAGGTGCCGAAAAACTGAAATAGGGCATAAATTCCGAAGCTAAGGCAAGCTGTATTTTGAAAGGCCACTGACATCGAAAAACAATAGATGGCAATAATCAAAGAGATTCCGACGGTTAATCCTATCAAAAATGTAAGTACTGTATTCGATCTATTGTAATAATCTTTCTTCATAACGTAAAAATCATTGAGGATCTGATGCCTCTCATTTTGTATTTTTATGTAAATTTCCTTAATTTCCGGCATTTCATTGGAAGACAACGGCACAGCATACTGTAGGTTTGCCAGCCGGCAGTTTTCAGATTCGAATCTTAAGTTACAACTGTCAGCAGCGACAATTCGTTCTGAATTTGAAAAGTAGAAATCCATTTTGGGAATCATTTCTGTTGAAGAAGAAAACAACACATTTCCTGCACCTAAGAAATTTTCCGGTACTTTAACTTTCAACCAGGTGGTAGTAGCACCGGACTTAATGGTACTGCCTGCAGTTCTAAATTCCATTTTTAGAAGGTCCTGCTCATGACCGGCCACAATATCTGTTTCTAAGTAAGTCACATTACCGGCCACGGTGTATTTGTCATTTTGGCCAGATAGCCCAAAATAAAAAATCACAAATAGGAAACCTGCCAACAAGAATAGAAGTTTTTTCACAAAAGTTTCTCCTTACTATTAATAGTGAAGGTTATCTCAGTTCTTTTCAATAGAGATTCTCAAAACAATATTTAAGCAATTGTTAAAGGCTAACTCAATTATGAAGTAATTATGAATTGCTTCATTAGCCCATAAAGTTACCGAAAACATCTACATGGAAAACTTAAATGCTTATTTTACATTAGTCGCCCCGTTAGTCTTTGTGCTCTTGGCCTACCAAGCTATTAAATGCTTGAAGGCAAACGCCAGATTGTGCTCAGGCCGAAAAAGCCTTCAGCAAAGATGTGCAAAGATCAGTAAGCTTCGATTAGCAATAAAGACTGTTCTGCAGTACAGGATGAGTCAATTGGTGCAAGTCTCTAACAAAGAGCCGGCCCTTGCCTCTGTAATACTGCCTGTCGTTGCCCGCTTAAGCCAATTTGACTTCAATAAGCCAAATGCCTTTGACGCTTACTTTTACGATATTCAGGTTTTGGAAGAAGAGGCCGTTAAAATAAGAAATGGCATGAAATCGCCAAAAAATAACAGCCAATTTTCTACCGAACAAACCTTCGAGCGTAATAAATATCTGATATTTCTTATCTTTGAATTGATTCACGCAACCAACTCTCTGAATTCCGAAGTCGGCGAATTTACAAAAATTTGCAAATGTAAAAAAACAAAAGCATTGCTATTAAGTAGTATTGTTCACTACAGCACTGCCAACACTTCAAAATTCCGTGTTTATATGGGTAAAAAGGTTGAAATTGTTCAACCGAGATTAGAGCTGGCCTAACCAGATTTTCCTACAGGTTTTAGAATGTAACCGCTCCCGTACAGTGACTGAATTTGATGATCAAAATTTTTAATTTTTTTCCTTAGAGTGCTTACATGAACATCGACGGTTCTATCTTCTACTCTTGCATCCGGCCACACTGCCTTTAAGATGTCCTGGCGGGTAACCTTTTTATTAACATTTGAAAGAAATACTTTTAGCAGTTTAATTTCGACAAGACTCAATTGAGTAACTTCGCCGTTGAGTTCGATCTCATTGCGGTCAAAGTATACCTTTAGGTTTCCGACATTATTAGAAACGCCGGTAATGGCTTCCAGGCGCTTTAATCTGCTGCTCAATCTTATTTTCAGTTCATCGATATCGATAGGCTTTTCAATATAGTCATCAGCACCGACCCGATAAGACTGAAGGTGTGATTTTTTATTGCCGAAACCGGTCATTAAGAAAATTTGAACATTCTTCGTAAGGGCGTTGTCTCTTAATCGCTCACAGAATTCGAATCCATTATCGATTCCTAAATTAATATCCAAGAGAATTGCGTCTATGCTGTCTTCAGTTGCCAGTGCATAAGCTTGATCGACTTGCGTGGAATATTTGACGTCAAAAAGATCTGCCAGTTCAGCCGATAAATGCGAACAAATGATCTCTTCATCATCAACAATCAAAAGCTTCTTCTTGTCTTCCATACTCTGAAGCATAGCCAGATTTAAAAGACTAAGCAACCTTCATGATTTCAAGTACTTATCCGCTGGACGTATCATTCTTAACCGATTCTTAACATGAATTCTTCGTCAATTGTGAAGGAAGTTTTAAGTGAACATGAAGTAACTGTGAATCGATTCTGTTTGGCTATATTTGACCGAAAAGTTTAATAACCTAACAACAGGAGAAACAAATGAATAAAGTAAAAGTTTTAACTGGACTGACTCTGATCTTACTTTCTTTTTCTTGCGCCAAGCAGGACGAAGGCTTTGCGCCATCACGCTTGGCTGAGTCTTTGGTTATCTCGCCTAAAACAACTGCGATGAGTGTGAATTCCGAAGTGGTTTTTTCTGCGATCGGAGGCGAAGGAGAATATGAATACAGCATTGTCAAAGGTAACGCGCAAATTTCACCGGAAACAGGTAAACTTTTAGCATTGGAACCAGATGAAGTCGTAGTTCGTGTTACTGACGGTAATGGTCAGTACGACGATGCTGTTGTTCTTGTGAATCCACCGTTGAATTTAATTGAAAACGTCTCTTATGTTATTTACGGACAGTCCTACAGCTTACAAGTTTCCGGTGGCACGGCCCCATTTAAATATACTATTCTCAGCGGAGGCGGCCAAATCGATCTAACGGGTGGAGTATATACGGCTCCGTGGTTTTCCGGTTCAGCCCTCATTCAGGTGGAAGACAGCGCTGGTAACATAATCATTGCAGAAGTAATTTCAGTAGCACCGGTAAGTTCAGGTGAATCCATGCTGACTCTCGGTTACGGTGATGTCCACAACTTTGTCGGTGAAGGTGGAGTGCCGCCATACTCCTATAGCATCATTGCTGGACCCGGAACTATTTTTCAAAATCAAGGAACTTTTATCGCAAGCAACTGGGAAAGTAATTCAATAGTTAAAATTACAGACAGTGTCGGGTTCTCAGTAGAAGTTAAGGTCAAAGTGACCCAATTCCCAAACTAAGCAATGACCTTAAATAATTTAAACTGGAGTAAAAATGTTCGAATTAAACTTTAGCCAAAGAAACTCTGAAACGATTTTGTTTATTGATATTGAAAAGAGTTCTTTAGACAACGTCTATTCGGTGTTTCCAATCAATTATAAAGTGCACACGGCCCAAACTCTTGATGCTGCATGGAGAATTCTGCGTACGAAAAAAATCGATTGCATATTTTGTAACTTGAAATTGTCATCTGGGCAAAATGGCATTGAGTTTCTGAAACTTTGTAAATCAAACGGAATCAACATTCCTTTCATATTGATTGCCAATGAATCGGAAAAAATAAAGTCTGTGTATGCGCGGCAAAATGGTGCCACTGATGTATTGCAAAAGCCTCTTAATCCGGAGCATATTGGACTAAATCTAGCAAAATACTTTTCCAGTGCGGGCTAATGTTTCAAATTGAGAATTTTGGGTTAAAATAATTTATTTTGTAACCAAAGTCCCGCCGCCTTCGTACCTATCATTGAGGACAAAGGGGAAGGGGCAGCGCCATGAAAACTTCAGGATCAAAAAATGGTTTTTCAGTCGTGATCTCTGCCCACAATAAAGAAAAGGTAATTCGTTATACCTTACATTCCGCTTGGATTGCGCTTCAGTGCTTGCAAAGATTTGACTTAGCCCCGGTGGAAATCATCGTAGTTGACCACGATTCTACTGACCGCACGGCTGAAATCGCTTTGGCTTCCGGTGCTCGCGTCATTAAGCCTCATAGACGCAGCAAAGTATCAAATGAAATGGCGGGGGTATTCGCAGCCCGCTACAGTAACGTGGTTACAGTCAATGCGGACAACCTGGTTTCTCCTTTGACATTCGTTAAAATCTGGAACGAATACAAAAAAGGAAATTTGAAAGCCACAGAAGTAAGTGCCTAAGCGAGATTTTAATCCGACCTCAAAATAACTCAGTCGACCTGTCAGTGTCTGCCCAACTTTGTTACCGTCTCCCAATGAGACGATTGTTTGCAATAGAAAAGCCTTTGCTCGGCATGTGCCTTGCTCTTAACTAATACAAGTTTACGCAAAATAACTTTCAAGGGAGACCAAATGAAAGCTTCACTTTTGATTACAATCTTTCTTTTTGCCAGCAACGCCTTTTCTGCCAGCTGGGAAGTATTACAAAGCGTCGCTGAAAGAGAACTGCTTGGACAATATTCATTTCAAGCCATAAATTTGAGTGCTCCCGGGCACTATGATAGCTTCGAATCTCAGGTTCCGGTTACGCGAATAGTTTTGAACCGAATAGATAACCCTATCCAGGCCTTTGTTACTGCCGATATCGAAGTTGGTCTTAGCCTAATCGAAGGAACAGATCTAGACCGGGTCGAAATTTTTATCTATTCAGGGAGCAAGGTTCGTAATTGCTACGCAAACTATACAAATGGTGGCAGTTTCTTTTTAAGTAATTGTGCCAAGGACTCTCAGTAGTTATTTCTGTTACTCAGTGATTTGCTGCTGAATCCAATCGTAAAAGAAATTTACTTTTGTGTAGACGCCGTATTTGTCAGGCTTTGCGCAGCCTTCGCCGTAGCTAACGATGCCGATCAGTAAAAACTCATTATTATTTTTCTTTAAAAACAACGGGCCACCGCTGTCGCACTGGCAGCTGTCTTTCCTGCCTTGCTGGAAGCCGGCGCAAATTTGAGTTTCATTAATTGCACCGTCATAGGATGCCGGTTTGTTGCACTCTTCAGTTCGTACAAGTGGAAGCTCTAATTTTTGTAAGATTTTTGGAAGTTTGAAGTTTCCCTGGCGGGTAGTGCCCCAACCGGAAACCCAGGCTTTTATGGGGCTAACCGGAGACAAGTTCAATTCTTCTTGATTCAGCGAAACGGGGGTGAATTCCGAGTTACCCTTTAACTTTATCAAAGCCAGGTCGAACTCCAAATCGTGTGCGCCGTAATTGGGATGAATAACCATGTCTTCGATTTCAAAGGTTTCAGAGTTTTCGGTCTTTGTGCGATCGTGCAAACCCATCACGACACGCATTTTCTCTTTCACGTAGCCATGGACACAGTGACCGGCCGTCAGCACCCAGTTGGAAGCGATCAAAGAGCCTCCACAACCGTGCCCTTCTT